>DATANT010000355.1:0-19725 GCA_036266115.1 Gemmatimonadaceae bacterium
GCGAGCGGGGTGGCCACCGTGATGGGGGCGGCGCTCCGCCTGCCGTCGGCCGCGCCGGTGGGCGTGGTGCTCACCAGCGCCGAGGAGCTGGGGCTGGCCGGCGCGCGCGCGTGGGCGCTGGGCCGTCCTCCGGGCGTGGCCGTGAACGTGGACGGCGTGGACGACCGCGGCGCGGTGACGCTGATGTATACCGGGCGACCGCCGGAGACGGTGCTGCGCGCCTTCGCCGAGGCCGCTGCCTCCACAGCCGCCAAGGACCTGGCCAGCCCGCCTCGCTCGCGCCGGCTGCTCCCTGGCATCCTCACCGACGGCGTGGCGCTGGCCGACGCGGGCTGGGCCGTGGTGACGGTGAGCCGGGGCCGGTGGCGGACGCTGCTCCGCATCCACCGGCCGGCCGACGACCTGCGGGCGCTGCGCGGCTCGGCGCTCGTGCCAACCGCCCGTCTGGTGGCTGCGGCCGCTCACCGGCTGGCTGGCGGCTGACGCGGCGGCTGCCGGCAGTTGATCGCCGCCGCGCATCGGCCCATCTTCGCGAATGCCCCAGCTCATCCTGCTCGCCGCCTGTCTCGCCTGCCTGCTCCTCGTCCCGCTGGGGCTGCCGGGCCTCTGGGTGATGGTGGGCGTGGGGCTGCTCTACGATCTGGTCACCGGCACCGAGGCGATCGGGTGGATCGCGCTGGCCGGCACGGCGGCGCTGGCCCTCGTGGCCGAGGTGTTCGAGACGCTCCTCGGTGCACGCTACACGCGGCGGTACGGCGGGTCCCGCCGCGCGGCGTGGGGGGCGATCCTGGGCGGCCTGGCGGGGGCGATCATCGGCGTGCCGGTGCCGGTGGTGGGCTCGGTGGTGGGTGCCTTTGCCGGCTCGTTCGCGGGCGCGCTGGCCGCCGAGCTCACGCTCGGGCGGAGCACCGGCCACGCCACGCGGGTGGCCACGGGCGCGCTCATCGGGCGCACCGTGGCGGTGGCGGTGAAGATCGCCATTGGCTTCGCGATGGCGGCGTGGCTGGTGATCGCGGCGTGGCGGTAGGCGCGTGGCGGTAGGCGCGTGGCGGCAGTGGCGCGCCGGGAGGGCGGCCGCCCCGCGCGCGAAGCCTTGCCTTCACCCTGCTGCACTCTAGATTCACTCAACGCCCCGTGCCTATCGCCGGGGCGTTTTGCTTGCCTGCCAGCGTGGTTTCCGCCGGCGGCCGCGCCACTCTCTACGGGACCGGGCATGTTCGATTCGACGAGGCGCACCATCGTGGTGGTCGGTGCGCAATGGGGCGATGAAGGGAAGGGGAAGCTCGTGGACGTGCTGGCCGAGCGCGCGGACTGGGTGGTGCGCTATCAGGGCGGTGCGAACGCGGGGCACACCGTCCACATCGGCGACACGTCGTTCGTGCTGCACCAGATCCCGAGCGGCATCCTGCACGAGGGGGTGCGCTGCGCCGTGGGCAACGGTGTCGTGCTGGACCCGGACACGCTGTTCGACGAGATCGACGAGCTGGTGCGCGACGGCGTGGACGTGGAGGGTCGCCTCTACGTGAGCGATCGCGCGCATCTGGTGCTGCCCTACCACCAGCTGCTGGACGCCGAGAGCGAGGCCAGCCGCGCGATCGGCACCACGGGGCGCGGCATCGGGCCGGCCTACGAGGACAAGATCGCGCGGCGCGGCGTGCGCGTGCTGGACCTGCGGCACCCGGAGCGCCTGCGCACGCTCGTGGAGAGCGCGGTGCGGCACGCCAACGGCCAGCTCTCCACCTTCGGCACGGACAAGCGCGCGGACGCCGAGGAGACGCTCGCCCTGCTGGAGCGCCTGGCGCCGCGGCTGCTGCCGCTGGCCGAGGACGTGGGGTTGGCGGTGCACCGGGCGCAGCGCGCCGGGGCCGCCGTCCTGCTGGAAGGCGCGCAGGGCTCGCTGCTGGACGTGGACCACGGCACGTATCCGTTCGTGACGTCGAGCAGCACGACGTCTGGCGGCGCGGCGGTGGGTGCCGGCATCGCGCCGGGGTCCATCCACGCGGCGCTGGGCGTGGTGAAGGCGTACACGACGCGCGTCGGGAACGGGCCGCTGCCCACCGAGCTGCTCGACGAGACCGGCGCGCGGCTGCGCGAGCTCGGCAACGAGTTCGGCGCCACCACGGGCCGGGCGCGCCGGTGCGGCTGGTTCGACGCGGTGGTGGTGCGCTACGCGGTGCGCATCAACGGGCTCACCGACCTCGCGGTGACCAAGCTGGACGTGCTGGACACGTTCGACCGGCTCGCGGTGTGCACGGGCTACGAGGTGCAGGGCGAGGTGTACACGGAGTTCCCCGGCGACCTGGCCGCGCTGGAGCGGATCACGCCGCGCTACGAGTGGTTCGAGGGGTGGCAGCGCTCCACGGCGGACGCGCGGAAGCTGGAGGACCTGCCCTCGGAGGCGCGCCGCTACCTGGACCGGATCGAGGAGCTCGTGGAGGCGCCCATCACCTACGTGAGCGTGGGCACGCGTCGGGATCAGATCATCGGCCTGGAGTGAGCGGAGGGAGCACCTGGTGGGCAGCGACGCGGAGCGTGCGGCGGGCGACACGATCGAGGAGCAGGTCGACGTCCTGATCGTCGGCGCGGGCCCCTGTGGCCTGGCGGCCGCCATCTCGGCGCAGCGCGCCGGGTTCTCGGCGCTCATCGTGGAGCGTGGCTGCCTGGTGAGCGGGATCGCCAGCTATCCCACCTACATGACCTTCTTCTCCACCGCCGAGCGGCTGGCCATTGGCGGTGTGCCGTTCCCGGTGGCCACCGAGAAGCCCACGCGGCGCGACGCGCTGGTGTACTACCGCACCGTGGCGGCGCACTTCGGCGTGCGGGTGCGCCAGTACGAGACCGTGGAGCGCGTCGATCGGCCCGACGGCGCGCACGGGGGAATGGGGCGGGTGCCGGCCGGCCGGCACCCGCCGCGGTTCGTGGTCCACTCCCGCCGCCAGAGCGGTCAGGAGCGCGCGGTGCGCGCGCACGCGGTGGTGATCGCCACGGGGTACTTCGGCCACCCCAATCGCCTGGGCGTACCGGGCGAGGCGCTGCCGCACGTCACGCACCTCTTCACCGAAGGGCACGAGGCATGGGCGCTGCCCGTGGTGGTGGTGGGCGGCGGCAACTCCGCCGTGGACGCGGCGCTCGATCTCTACCGCGCCGGCGCGCACGTCACGCTCGTGCACTTCCTGCCGCACGTGGACCGCAACATCAAGCCGTGGGTGATGCCGGACATCACCAACCGCATCGCCGAGGGGAGCATCCGCGGCGTCTTCGAGGCGCGGGTGACGGCCATCGAGGCCGACATGGTGGTGGTGAGCACGCCCCGGGGCCCCGAGCGCGTGCCGGCGGAGAAGGTGTACCTCATGCTCGGATACCAGCCCAACAACGCGCTCCTCCAGCAGCTCGGCGTGCCGCTGGACGCCACGAGCGGCGTGCCGGCGCACGATCCCTCGACCATGGAGACCCGCGTGCCCGGCGTGTACATCGCCGGCGTGCTGGCCTCGGGCTACGACGCGAACAAGACGTTCATCGAGAACGGGCGGTATCACGGTGATCTGATCGCCGCGCACCTCGTGACCCAGGCCAGCGCCCACGAGGGCTGAGCGCCGAGCGCCGGATAGTTGCGGCGGTGGTCTTGTGCGGCGTGGGCTCCGGTTGCAGCATATCGCCGGCAGGCCCTCCGGTCACGCCGCACCCTCCGGCATGCAGACGCCATTGCAGCAGACCTCGAAGCCGCCAGCCCCCGACGCGCCGCAGGACCGCCGCCGGTTCCTGGCCACGCTCGGCGCCGTGACGCTCGGCGCGCTGACGCTCGGCGCCGCGGGCTTCGGCGCGCCCCGTGCGGCGCGCATCGGGCTGCAGCTGTACACGGTGCGCGACGCGCTGGGCCGCGACTTCGACCGCACGCTCGCGCGGGTGGCCGAGATCGGGTACCAGGAGGTGGAGTTCGCGGGCTATTTCGGGCGCGGCCCGGCGCAGGTGCGCGCGGCGCTCGCGCGCACCGGGCTCGCGGCGCCGTCCGCGCACGTCCCGCTGGGCAGCGAGAGCGAGTGGGCCGCGACGCTCGACATGGCGCGCGAGATGGGCCACCAGTACGTGGTGCTGGCGTGGCTTCCCCCGGAGCAGCGGCGCACGCTGGACGACTACCGGCGGCTCGCGGAGCGGCTGAATCGCGCCGGCGAGGCCGCCACCGCCGCCGGGCTGCGCTTCGCCTATCACAACCACGACTTCGAGCTCACGCCGTTGGGCGGGTCCGTGCCGTACGACCTGCTGCTCGCCGGCACCGACGCCTCCCACGTGGCGTTCGAGATGGACGTCTACTGGGTGGTGAAGGCCGGAGGCGACCCGCTGGCGTATCTCGCGCGGCATCCGGGCCGCTTCGCGATGATGCACGCCAAGGACGCCACCGCGGCGCCCGAGCGGCGGATGGCGGACGTGGGCAGCGGCACCATCGACTTCCCCACGATCCTGGCGCGCGGCGCGCAGTCCGGCGTGCGGCACGTCTTCGTGGAGCACGACCAGCCGGCGGAGCCGCTCGCGAGCGCGCGCGCGAGCTACGCCTACCTCGCGGCGCTGCACTTCTGACGCCGCCTCTCCCCAGCCCGAATTCGTGATGCCACAGCGGGAATCCAGGACGACGTACGACGTGTGCATCGTGGGCTCGGGCGCCGGAGGTGGCATGGCGGCGCACGCGCTCACCGCCGCCGGCGCGCGGGTGGTGATGCTCGAGGCCGGGCCGGAGTGGTACAGCACGCAGCACTCCCGGATGCTGTTGCCGGCGTACGCGTCGCCCCGGCGCGGCGCGGCCACGAAGATGCGGCCGTTCGGGGAATTCGATGCCTGCGACGGCGGGTGGGAGGTGGAGGGCGAGCCGTACACCCGCGCGCCGGGCACGCGGTTCGACTGGTGGCGCGCGCGCATGCTCGGCGGCCGCACCAACCACTGGGGGCGCATCTCGCTGCGATTCGGTCCCGACGACTTTCGTGGAAGGAGTCTGGACGGGCTCGGGGACGACTGGCCCATCTCGTACGACGACGTCGCGCCGTACTACGACCGGCTGGACCGGCTCATTGGCCTGTTCGGGAGCATGGAAGGGCTGCGCAACCATCCGGACGGCATCTTCCACGAGCCGCCCAGGCCGCGCTGCTACGAGCTGCTGGTGAAGCAGGCGTCCGACCGGCTGGGCGTCACCTGCGTGCCGGCGCGGCTGTCGGTGATCACGCGCCCGCACAACGGGCGGCAGGCGTGCCACTACTGCGGCCAGTGCAACCGCGGCTGCACCGTGAACGCCAACTTCTCCAGCCCCGAGGTGCTCATCCGTCCGGCGCTGGCCACCGGGCGCCTCACGCTCGTCACCAACGCCATGGCGCGCGAGGTGACGGTGGGGCAGGACGGACTCGCCACGGGCGTGTCGTACATCGACAAGCACACCGGCGAGGACCGGCACGTGAGCGCGCGGATCGTGGTGCTGGCGGCCAGCGCCTGCGAGTCGGCGCGCATCCTGCTCAACTCCACGTCGTCCCGCTTTCCGCAGGGGCTCGCGAACTCCAGCGGCGTGGTGGGGAAGTACCTCACGGACACCACCGGCACCGACGTGGCGGGCTTCATCCCGCGGATGATGGACCACGTGCCGCACAACGAGGAAGGCGTGGGCGGCGGGCACGTGTACATGCCGTGGTGGCTGGACAACCGCACGCTGGACTTCCCGCGCGGCTACCACATCGAGGTGTGGGGTGGCCTGGGCGCGCCGGCGTACGGCTTCATGGGCGGCATCGAGCGCTACTCCCCGGGCGGCGGCTATGGCGCGTCGCTCAAGGACGACTACCGGCGCTTCTACGGCGCCACGGTGGGCTTTTCCGGGCGCGGCGAGATGATCCCCAACGCGAAGTCGTACTGTGAGCTGGACCCCGCGGTGGTGGACCGGTGGGGGATCCCGGTGCTCCGCTTTCACTGGGAGTGGAGCGACCACGAGCTGAATCAGGTGAGGCACATGCAGCAGACCTTCCGTTCGCTGATCGCCGAGATGGGCGGCGAGGTGTTCTCGCCCATGCCCACGAAGGAGCAGGGATACGGCATCGCCACCGGCGGACGGATCATCCACGAGCTGGGGTGCATTCGCATGGGCGACGACCCCACGACATCCGCGCTCGACGCCAACAGCCGGGCGCACGACTGTCGCAACCTGTTCATGGCCGACGGCGGCTCCTTCGTGGCGCAGGCGGACAAGAACCCGACGTGGACCATCATGGCGCTGGCGTGGCGCGCCGCCGACTTCATCACCCAGCAGCGGACGCAGGGGGCTCTGTGAGCGCGATCAATCGCCGTGACGCCATCAAGGCGCTGGGCGCCGCTCCGCTGGTGGGGGCGCTCGACTGGACGTCGGACAGCGTGGACCGCGCGGCCCGGCTGGTGGGAGGCATGCCAACCGCGGATGCGGAGGGCACGAGTGAGGAGCCGAAGTTCTTCACCGCGCACGAGTGGCGCACCGTGCGCGTGCTCGTGGACGACGTCATCCCGCGCGACGAGCGCTCGGGGAGCGCCACCGACGCCGGCGTGCCGGAGTTCATGGACTTCATGCTCGCCGACGCGGACGCCGCGCCGGCGAGCCGGCTGGCCATGCGGGGCGGCCTGGCCTGGCTGGACACCGAGTGCCGCCGCCGCGTCGCGCTCCCGTACGCGGACGCCACCGTCGCGCAGCGACGCGCCATCCTGGACGACATCGCCTGGCCCGCGAAGGCGCGGCCCGAGATGCGCCACGGCGCCGCGTTCTTCAGCCGTTTCCGCGATCTCACGGCGTCCGGCTTCTTCTCCAGCGCCATGGGCTACGGGGACCTCCAGTATCAGGGCAACACCTTCGTGCCGGTGTGGACGGGCTGCCCCCAGGCCGCGCTCGACAAGCTCGGCGTCAGCTACGACCTCATGTCCCGACGGGAGGCGCCATGAGCGGACGCCTGGGCGTGGGATTCATCGGCAGCGGCTTCAACGCGCAGTTCCACCTGCGGGCGTGGCGGGGCGTGCGCGACGCCGACGTGCTGGGCGTCTGGAGCCCGAAGCGCAAGCACGCCGAGTCCACCGCGGCGCTCGCGCGCGCGCTGGACGTGGGCGAGGCCCGGGCGTACCGGTCCATCACCGACATGGTGGCCGATCCGGCCATCGACGCCATCTGGCTCGCGGGGCCCAATCACGCGCGCGTGGAGAACGTGGAGGAGGTGGTCCACGCCATCGAGAGCGGCAAGGGGACGCTGCGCGGCATCGCCTGCGAGAAGCCGCTGGGCCGCACCGTGGCCGAGGCGAAACGCGTGACCGCGCTCGTGAAGCGTGTGGGGCTGGCACACGGCTACCTGGAGAACCAGCTCTTCGCGCCGCAGGTGGAGCACGGGCGCGCGCTGCTCTGGGCGCGCGGCGCGGCCACCACCGGCCGGCCCTATCTGGCCCGCGCCAGCGAGGAGCACAGCGGCCCGCATTCGCCCTGGTTCTGGCAGGGCAATCTGCAGGGCGGGGGGGTGCTGAACGACATGATGTGCCACTCGGCGCTGCTCGTGCGGCACCTGCTCACGAAGCCGGGTGCGCCGCTCGCCAGCGTGCGCCCGGTGCGCGTCACCGGGCACATCGCGAGCCTCAAATGGACGCGTCCCGAGTACGTGAAGCGGCTGCGCCGCACGATGGGGCCCGCGGTGGACTACGCCAGCGCGCCGTCCGAGGACTTCGCCAGCACCACCATCGAGTTCGAGACCGACGACGGCCACACGGTGCTGGGCGAGGCGAGCACCTCGTGGAGCTTCGTCGGGGCCGGGCTGCGGCTGTCGGCCGAGCTCCTGGGCCCCGAGTACTCCATGGCGTGGAACACGCTCGACAGCGGGTTGAAGCTGTTCTTCAGCCGGGAGGTGAAGGGGCGCGAGGGTGAGGATCTGGTGGAGAAGCAGAACGCCGAGATGGGCCTCATGCCCGTGGTGGCCGGGGAGCCCGCGGCGTACGGCTACGAGGCGGAGGACCGGCACTTCGTGCGCGTGTTCCTGGGCAAGGAGGCGCCGCTGCTCACCTTCGACGACGGCGTGGAGGTGGTGCGCCTGCTGATGACCGCGTACCGCAGCGCGGAGGAGGGGAAGACGCTGGCGTATCCGCCGCGCGGGATCGACACGTTCCAGCCGGCGGTGGCGCGCGGCGATTGGAAGCCGCCGCTGCGCTAGCCCACGGCCTCGCGCGGCGGGCATCATCGGGTACTCGCGCGGCCGCGTGGAGGAGGTGTGGTGCCGCTGCCATCACATCACGCGCGGCGCGCCTAGAGTGTCCACCCCGCGCGGTACGCCGGCGCGATCAGCTCCTCGGGAATGGCGCCGTTGGTGACGCGACCAGTCTCCGGGTCCAGCTCGATCGCGCGCCCGGTGCGGAGCGCGAGGTTGCCCAGCAGGATCATCTCGGTGAGCGGCGCCGCGTGGCCGGGAAAGTTGGAGCCCGGCTGCGTGCCCGCGCGGATCGCGTCGGTCCACTCGGCGTAGACGCTCGCCACCCGCGGGTACTTCTGGGCCGGTGGGCTGGCCAGGAGCGCCGCGTGCCTGCGCTCGTCCGAGAGGCGAGGGTTCTCGCCGTAGGTGCCGGCCACCAGCGTGCCCGCGTCGCCGATCCAGAGCTGGCCGCTGGACTCCAATGGCCAGTCGCGATCGGCCGGCCAGTCCGAGGGGCGGCCGGGCGTGACGTTGCCATCCCGCCAGACGAGCGTGACCGCGGGGCGGCCGCCGCGCGCCGGGAACTCGTAGGTGATGCGCGACCCCCTGGGCGCCGTCTCCGCGAAGGGCTGCGAGAGCTCGGGCGTGATGCGCGACGGGTACCTGAGCCCCAGCGTCCAGTACGACGCGTCCATGATGTGGCACGCCATGTCGCCCAGCGCGCCGGTGCCGAAGTCCCACCAGCCCCGCCAGTTGAAGGGCATGTAGGCGGGGTGGTACGGGCGCTCCGGCGCGGGCCCGAGCCACAGGTTCCAGTCCAGCGTGGGCGGCACGTGGTGCATCTCCGTGGGGCGGTGGATGCCCTGCGGCCACACGGGCCGGTTGGTCCAGAGCTCCACGGTGCGCACCGCGCCGATGGCCCCCGCCTCCACCCACTCGCGAATCTGCCGCGTGCCCTCGTTGGCGTGGCCCTGGTTCCCCATCTGCGTGGCCTGCCTGGGACGGCTCGCCGCCTCGCGCGCCACCAGCCGCGACTCGTGGATGGTGCGCGTGAGCGGCTTCTGGCAGTACACGTGCTTGCCCGCCCGGAGCGCCAGCATGGTGGCCGCGGCGTGCGAGTGGTCCGGCGTGGAGACGGTGACGGCGTCGATGTTGCCGGCCTCCCGGTCGAGCATCTCGCGGTAGTCCCTGTAGCGCTTGGCGCGCGGGTGGCTGGCGAACGCGGACTCCGCGTTGCGCGCGTCCACGTCGCACAGCGCGTAGATGTTCTCGGCGGCCGCCATGCCGCGCACGTCGGTGGCGCCCATGCCGCCCACGCCGATGCAGGCCACGTTCAGCTTGTCGCTGGGCGCCACGTGCCGGCCGCCCAGCACGTGCGCGGGGACTATGGTGAAGCTGGCCATGGCCGCGGCGGCCTCGCCCACGAAGGCGCGTCGCGAGAGGGCATCATCCATCGACATCGGACCTCCGGGGGCGGGTGGGGACGTCAGGCGGTCACGGGCGCGGTCGCGGGGGCATCGGCGGGAGCATCGACCATGGCGGCCGGCCGGAAGAACAGCGCGAACACCAGCAGCACGATGGCCGCGCCGGCGGCCGGTACCAGCCAGATGGCGGTCCAGTCGTGCGAGGGCGGTGTGCCGGCGACGGTGTTGGCCTGCACCACCGCGCCCGACAGCCACGAGCCCACGAACTGCCCGGCGCCCAGCGTGACGAAGGCGATGAATCCCTGTGCCGCCGCGCGGATGCGCAGGCTGGCTCGCTGATCCACGTAGATCTGCCCGGTGACGAAGAAGAAGTCGTAGCAGATGCCGTGCAGGAGAATGCCCAGGTAGAGCATCCAGACGAGCGAGCCCACGTTGCCGTACGCGAAGAGCACGTAGCGCAGCGCCCACGCCGCCATCCCCACGAGCAGCATGCGCTTGACGCCGAGCCGCACGAGCAGCCACGGCATGAGCAGCATGAAGCCGATCTCGGACATCTGCCCCAGCGTCATGGTGCTCGCCGGCGCCGGCATGCCGATCTCGTTCAGGTACAGGTTGGTGAACGCGTAGTAGAACTGCAGCGGGATGCAGAGCAGGAACGAGCCCACCACGAACACGGCGAACGAGCGATCGCGCAGGAGCGCCAACGCGTCCAGCCCCAGCACGTCGCGCACCGCGAGCGGCCTGCCCGCGGCGTGGGGCGGGGTATGGGGCAGGGTGAGCGAGTAGAGCGCCAGCGCGAGCGACGCCACGGCGCCGATGCGGAGTGGGATGGCCGTCGCCTCCACCCCGAGCTGCCCGATGAGGATCCCGGCCGCGATCCAGCCGATGGTGCCGAGCACGCGCACCCGCGGAAAATCCTTCGCCGTGTTCGCGATGTGGTCGAAGGAGAGCGAGTTGCTGAGCGCCAGCGTGGGCATGAAGCACAGCGTGTAGCCCAGCACGGCCGCGTAGAAGGACCCGAAGCTGGTCTGCGTGGAGGCGAGCAGGAGGAGCGCCGCGCCCAGCAGGTGCAGCGTGGCCAGCACGCGCTCGGTGGAGAAGAAGCGGTCGGCAATCATGCCGACGAAGAAGGGCGAGATGATGGCCGCGAGCGCCGGCGTGCCATAGGCGAGGCCGATCTGGGTGCCGTCGAACCGGAGGGTCTGGCCCAGGTAGGTGCCCATGGTCACGAACCAGGCGCCGTAGACGAAGTACTGCAGGAACATCATGGCCGAGAGCCGGGCGCGGATGCCGGTCACGGGAGCACCCGGATCAGGATGTTGCGGAAGGCCACCCGGTCGCCGTGGTCCTGCAACCCGATGCGCCCGCGCTTCGCGCGGCCGTAGCCGGGCGCGCTGGCGAACTTGCTCGCCTGCACCCGCGCCTCCCAGTCCGGGCTCCAGAGCTCGTAGTCCACCACCTTGGTGCCATTGAGCCAGTGCTCCACGTGAGCCCCGTTCACCACGAGCCGGGCGGAGTTCCACTGGCCGGCCGGCTTCACCGCGCCCGGCAGGGCGGGGTAGATGGCGTAGGCCGCCCCGGCGGCCGTGAGGCGCGACCCGCCGTCGGCATGGCCCGAATCGTCGAGCACCTGCATCTCGGGGCCGGTGGTGTAGGTCCGCTCGCCCTCGTCCGTGACGTGGTAGAACACCCCGCTGTTGCCGCCGGGCGGCACCATCCACTCGAGCACGAGCTCGAAGCTCTCGTACTCCTCCACGGTCACGATGTCGCCGGCCTCGGCCACCCGCGTGAGCGCGCCGTCCACCACCTGCCAGCCGGCCGGCACGTCGTCCCGGTGGTAGCCGCGCCATCCGGCCGTGGTGGCGCCGTCGAACAGGGGGCGCCAGCCGGCGGCGCGCTGCGCTGCGGTGAGCGCGTCCAGGGATCGCGGGACGTCCGGCTCCATGGCTTCCCTCTCGGCGCGGGCGCAGGCGGCGAGCGCGAGGCCCGCGAGGATGGTGACGGCGCGACGAACGACGCGGTGCCGCATTCGCTCCTCTCACGGATGGCGGGACGGGGCGTCGGCCTCGCGCGGCGCGTGCGCGGCACGTGGCCAACGGCTGCCCGCGCCGGGTGCGCGGCGGCGCTATAAAAGGGCGCGCCGGAGGCCCGCCCACAAGGGTGGCGCGCCTCTGCACCCCGATGGTGGGGTGGGGTTACCTTTCGCAGTGGCGCTCACCGGGCGCGCCGGCCGTGGCCGCGCCCTCGCCCCCCGATTCTCCGACACCCGATCATGCCCCAGCCCGACGTCATGGACAAGCTCGTGTCGCTGTGCAAGCGACGCGGTTTCATCTTCCAGTCTTCCGAGATCTACGGCGGCACCGGATCGGTGTGGGACTACGGGCCGCTCGGGGTGGAGCTCAAGAAGAACATCAAGGATCGGTGGTGGAACGCCATGGTCCGCATGCGCGACGACATCGAGGGGCTCGACGCGGCCATCCTCATGCACCCGCGCACGTGGGAGGCGAGCGGCCACGTGTCCGGCTTCGTGGACCCGCTGGTGGACTGCAAGACGTGCAAGGGCCGCTTCCGGGCCGACAAGCTGCACGACGCCCGCTGCCCGCAGAAGCCGAGCAAGCATCCGGGCGAGGCGGAGCAGTGCCAGCTCACCGAGCCGCGTCAGTTCAACCTCATGTTCAAGACGTTCATGGGGCCGGTGGAGGAGAGCGCCAGCGTGGTGTACCTGCGGCCCGAAACGGCGCAGGGCATCTTCGTCAACTTCGGCAACGTCCAGCAGTCCACCCGCCAGAAGGTGCCGTTCGGCATCGCGCAGATCGGCAAGGCGTTCCGCAACGAGATCACCCCCGGCAACTTCATCTTCCGTACGCGCGAGTTCGAGCAGATGGAGATGCAGTTCTTCGTGGAGCCGGGCACGGACATGGAGTGGTTCGAGTTCTGGAAGGCGGAGCGCATGAAGTGGCATCACGAGCTGGGACTGAGCCACGACCGACTGGAATACCACGAGCACACCGGGCAGGAGCTGGCGCACTACGCGCGCGCCGCCTTCGACATCAACTTCGACTTCGGCGGCACGCTGGGCTTCCAGGAGATCGAGGGCGTACATAACCGGGGCGACTTCGACCTCGCGCGCCACCAGGAGTTCTCGGGCAAGAAGCTCGAGTACTTCGACCAGCCCAACAACCGGCGCTACATCCCGTACGTCGTGGAGACCTCGGTGGGCGCGGACCGCGTGACGCTGGCCGTGATGGCGAACGCCTACCGCGAGGAGGCGGTGGAGGGCGAGGACGAGGGCCGCACGGTGCTCGGCCTGCACCCGTCGCTCGCGCCGATCAAGGCGGGCATCTTCCCGCTGGTCAAGAAGGATGGCATGCCTGAGATGGCGCATCGCCTGGCGGACGGCCTGCGTCGGGAGATGCCGGTGTTCTACGACGAGAGCGGCGCCATCGGCCGCCGGTATCGCCGGCAGGACGAGGTGGGCACGCCGTACTGCATCACGGTGGATGGGCAGTCGGTGGCCGATGGCACGGTGACCGTGCGCGAGCGCGACTCGCTGCAGCAGGAGCGCGTGGCCGCGGACCAGCTGCGCTCGTACCTGGGCGAGAAGCTCCGCGCGTGACCGACGCTCGGCCATGAGCGACACGGCGATTGCCCGGCTGCGCCAGCGCGGAGAGGCGTTCCTGGAGCGCCTCTCGCGGGAGCAGTACCGGGCACTCGCCGGCCTGGAGCCCGCACCGGCCTTCCAGGCCATCTACGCCGAGTTCGCGGACGTGCACGACGCGGACGCGGTGGCCCTGGCGCGCGAGGCGTGGGCCGACACGCCCGCGGAGAGTGAGGAGCGCCGGCGCGCGCGCATGCTGCTGGAGTGGGTCGCGGAGACCCACGCGGGGCAGGTGCTCGCCCCGCTGGACGAGGTGGAGCTGGCGTGGGAGGCCTCGGCCGTGGTGGCCACCGCCGACGGCCGCCGGGTACCCTACGCACGCGTGGCCATCGAGGTGGCCAACGAGCGCGATCGCGCCGAGCGGCTGCGGCTGGACGCCGCGCGCGCCGCCCTCGTGACGCGCGAGCTGGCCCCGCGCCGCCTGGAGCGCTTCCAGCGCGAGCGGGAGCACGTGGAGGCGTTGGAGGTGGCGTCGGGCTACGTCGCGACGTTCACCGCGCTGAGCGGCATCGACCTGCCGGGGCTGGCCGAGGAGTGCGCTGGCTTTCTGCGCGACACGCAGGCCATGTGGGACGACGTGCTCCCCGGCTTCCTGCGCCAGGGGCTGGGCATCACGCCCGCCGAGGCCACGCGCGCCGACGCCCAGGCGCTGCTCCGCATGCCCGCCTACGACGACGCCTTCTCGGCGGGCGCCATGGAGGTCACGGTGCGTAACCAGGTGGCGGCCATGGGCGTGGACCCGCTGGCGGCGGGACGCATCCGCTACGACGTGGGCGAGCGCGTCGGCAAGCGCGCCCGCGCGTTCTGCGCCCCGGTGCAGGTGCCCGCCGAGGTCTACCTCGTGCTGCGCCCGCACGGCGGGGCCAGCGACTGGCGGACGCTGCTTCACGAGCTGGGCCACGCGCTGCACTTCGCGTACACGCGTCCCGACCTGCCCTTCGAGTATCGCTGGGCGGGCGACCACTCGGTGACCGAAGGCTACGCGATGCTGCTCGATCACCTGATGCAGGACCGCGGGTGGCTGCTGCGCTACACGACGCTCGGCAAGCCGCGCGTGGACGAGTTCCTGCGCCTGGCCGCGTTCGAGGAGCTGCACTTCGTGCGGCGCTACTGCGCCAAGCTGCTGTACGAGCTGGAGCTCTACGGCGGCCGGGTGCCGTGGGGATCGCTGCCCGACCTGTACGTGGAGCGGCTGCGCGCGGCCACCAACTTCCAGTATCACGCGGCGGATGCGCTCGTGGACGTGGACGCGCGCTTCTACTCGGCGCGCTACCTGCGCGCGTGGCAGCTGCAGGCCACGCTGGCCGGCGCGCTGCGCGAGGGCTACGACGAGGACTGGTTCCGCAACCCCGCCGCGGGGCCCTGGCTCACGCGCGAGCTGTTCGGCGAGGGACAACGCGAGCTGGCCGACGAGCTGGCCGTGCGGGTGACCGGAGGGGCGCTCGGCTTCGCGCCGGTGGTGCGGGGCATCGAGGAGCGGCTGGGCGGATGACGGGCGCCGTACAGGCGGAGACCCTCGCGCACCTGCAGCGCCTCATCCAGTTCGCCACCGTGAACCCGCCGGGCGACGAGCTGGCGCTCTGCCGCCATCTGGTGGCGACGCTCGAGCATGAGGAAATCGAGACGCGCCTGTACGAGCCCGCCCCCGGGCGCGGGCTCGTGACCGCGCGGCTGCGCGGGAGCGGCGCCCTGCGGCCGGTGCTGCTGCTCGCGCACACCGACGTGGTAGGGGTGACGCCGGAGCGCTGGACCGTGCCGCCGTTCGGCGGCGAGGTGCGGGACGGCTACGTGTACGGCCGCGGGGCGATCGACGACAAGGGGATGCTCGCCGTGAACCTCATGACGGTGCTGCTGCTGCAGCGCCGCCTGCGCGACGGCGGCGCGCGACTGACGCGCGACGTGGTGTTCGTGGCCACCCCGGACGAGGAGGCGGGCAGCGAGTGGGGGCTGCAGTGGCTGCTCGCGCACCACCCCGAGGAGCTGCACGCCGAGTTCGCGCTCAACGAGGGCGGCCGGGTGCGCGTGGTGGACGGCCGGCCGCTGTACGCCGCCATCCAGGTCGCGGAGAAGGTGCCGCACCTCGTGACGATCACGGCGCGCGGCCCCACCGGCCACGCCGCGGTGCCGCTCGCCGGCAACGCCATCACGCGCCTGGGCCGCGCGCTCGCCGCCATCGGCGCGCACCAGGAGCCGTTGGTGATCGGAGAGACGACGCGACGCTTCTTCGGCGGGCTGGCCGCGGTGTGGCCCCACGGGAGCCAGGCGGGCGCGATGGCCGAGGTGGCGAGCGACGACCCCGCGCACGCCGAGCGCGCCGCCGCGCTGCTGGCGCAGCTGCCCGCGTTCGGTGCGGTGCTGCGGGCGGGGATCTCGCCGGTGCTGGTGAACGGCGGCGTGCGGGAGAACGTCATCCCCGATCACGCGTCCGCCACGCTGGCGGTGCGCACGCTGCCCGGCCAGGCGCTGCACGAGGTAGTGGCGCGAATGCGGGCCGCCGTGGACGACGCCAAGGTGGATGTCGCGGTGGCCCACGACGCCGACGACGCTCCGAGCTCCGACGCCGACGGGCCGCTGTTCGCCGCGCTCGCCGACGTCATGCGCGCGGAGCAGCCGGGGCTCGCCGTGGTGCCCTACGTGAGCACCGGCGCCACCGACAACGCGCGGCTGCGCCGCGCCGGCATTCCGGCCTACGGGCTGTTGCCCTTCCCGCTGGACGCCGAGGACGAGAGCCGGATGCACGGGCACGACGAACGAATCCCGGTGGACGCGCTGCACTGGGGCGTGCGGGTGGTGTACGGCACGGTGGCGCGCGTGGCGCTCGACGCCCAGGGCGACTGAACCTTCGCGCCCGCCCGCCGTATGGAGAGGCATGACACTCCTCGGCGCCGTGCACGTGGCGTTCGGACTGGCCGCGCTCGCGTCGGGCGCGGCGGTGCTGCTGCGGCGCAAGGGCACCGCCAGCCACCGGCGGCTCGGCTGGACCTATGCCGCGGCGATGCTCGGCCTCAACGGCACCGCGTTCCTCGTCTACCGCCTGTTCGGCGGCGTGGGGCCGTTCCACGTGGCGGCGCTGGCCAGTCTCGTCACGCTCGTCGGCGGGCTGATCCCGGCCATCCGCCGCCGGCCGGCGGACCGGTGGGTGGAGCGGCACTACTACTGGATGACGTACTCGTATGTGGGACTGCTTGCCGCAACGACGTCCGAGATCGTGACGCGCCTGCCCGGCGCGATCTTCTGGTGGGCAGTGGCCGCGGGCACGCTCGCCGTGCTCGTGGCCGGCGCGGCGCTGATCGGTCGGCAGGCGGCCACGGCGCTCCGCCCGTTCCGGCCCGCATCCGGAGACGAAAAAGGCCCGCTTCGCGAACGAAGCGGGCCTGGTACGGACACATCGGGAAGTTGGTCTTGAGAGCCTGATCCAGAGATCGTTGGATGGTTCACCCGCCACGTCTGCCGTCCCCGCGCTGGGGCATGACATTCGCCGCAGAATCAACCGTCCGGCTTCAAGAGTGTCGGCTCAAGAACTGTAGCTTCCCGACGGCCCTTGGTACGTGGCTAAATTTATGGGCGCTAACGTCTTGGGTCAAGGCTGCCGGCGTGCGTCCAGCCACCGGCCCGTGACCGGTCCAGCGCTCCTACGGCCAGGGCCGCCGCCTTTCGACACCCCGCTCGCGCGTCTAACTTGACCGACGTGCATCCACCAGTGCATCCACCCATCCCCGCCGCGCCGGCGCAGCCATGTGCCGAGCCGGAGGCGCCCACGCGCGAGCTGCTCGCCGCGCGCGAGATCGCGCACGCCTTCCTCACCGCCCGTGCGCCGGAGGAGGTGTTCAGCCTCGCGCTCGCGCGCGTCGTGCCGCTGCTGGACGCCTCGTTCGCCTCGGTGTACGTGCTGGACGCGGGCGGAGAGCTCATGCGGCTCGCCGCCGCGCACGACTGGCCGGAGCGCTACGCGCCGTGGCTGGGGCGGGTGCGGGTGCGGCTGGGCTCGGGACCCAGCGGGATAGCGGCGCGCGAGCGGCGCACGGTGGAGATCCCGGACATCTTCGCCGCCGAGGCGAGCGCGGCGGCCGACGACGCGCTCGGGGAATGGCAGGAGGCGGCACGCGAAATGGGCGTGCGCGCGCTGGTGGCGTTGCCGCTCGCCACGCGCAATGGCGTGTTCGGCGCGGTGACCTTCTACTACGTGGATGCCGCCGGCTTCACGGCCGAGCAGCGCGCGCTCCAGCAGTCGGTGGCGGACCAGCTCGCGGCGGTGGCCGAGAAGGCGCGCCTCATTGCCGAGCTGCAGGTGGCCAACGAGTCGCTCGTGCACGCCAATGCCGAGCTGGCGCGGCGCAACGCCGCGCTGGAGGATGCACGGCGAGTGAAGGACGAGTTCCTCACCAACATCAGCCACGAGCTGCGCACGCCGCTCACCGCCGTGCTGGGCTACGTCTCGCTGCTCGTGGAAGGATTCTCGGGCCCGCTCACCGAGACCCAGCACAGCAGCCTGCGCCAGGTGAAGCACGCCAGCGAGCGCCTCGTGTCGCTCATCGACGACCTGCTGGAGCTCACCACGCTCAAGCGCGGTGGGTTGGAGCTGCAGCTCGACAGCTTCGATCCACGCGAGCCGCTGCGTGAGGCGGTGCAGGCGGGGCCGGGGCCGCAGGCCGGCGTGTCCTTCGCGGTGGCGGAGCCGTCCGGCGACCTGCCGCGCATGCGCAGCGATCGCAAGAAAATCGTAAAGGCCCTGGTGAGCGTGCTCGAGAACGCCTACAAGTTCACCGTGGGCGGCGACGTGCGCGTCTCGCTCGCGCTGGTCAACGGCCACGCGGTGTACCGCGTACAGGATACGGGGATCGGCATAGCGCCCGAGCTGCAGCAGGCGGTGTTCGACGAGTTCCGTCAGGTGGACGGCTCGCCCACTCGCCGGTACGGCGGCTCGGGCCTCGGCCTGTCCCTCGCGCGCCGTCTCGCGCGGCTCCTGGGCGGCGACCTGGAGCTCGAGTCGGAGCCGGACGTGGGCTCCACCTTCACGCTGCGGCTCCCGCTCGACGCCACGGCAGACCAACCTGGCGATACCATCACAACAGCGACGCATGAACCAGCAGAGCACTAGGACCGTCATGGAGGCGCGCACGTCGCTCGCTTCCGAGGAGGTGCTGCAGGCGGCGAAGCGGTTCTTCGTCCGCCGCACGGGCATCTACGCGGCATTCATCGAGCAGGAGAGCCCGGTGCACATCACGATGCGCGGGCAGGGCGGCGAGGAGGCGGTGATCGGCGTGATGCCGGCGCCCGGCGGCACGAGCGTTCGGGGGTCCACCTACATGTTCGACCAGCAGATCGCGCGCTTCTTCGCTACCCTGCCGCCGGCCCCGGCCATCGCGCCCGATGCGCTGCCGCCCGGCGACGCGCCGGCGGACGACGCGGCCACGGTGGCGGCATGACGGTGCCTCTGGTGAGCCAGCTGCGCGCCCGCCCGACCACCATCGTGCTCGGCGCCAGCGACGCGCCGCGGGTGCTGCTGCGCGTGCAGATGCCCGAGGTATGGGACGCGGTGCGCATCGAAGCCTCGGTGGACGAGCCGGTGGCGAGCCTCAAGGTGCGCGCGCTCGAGGCGTTGATGCCCGGCGCGGAGTTCCCCGACGAGTTCGTGATGAAGCTGCGGGGCGCCGAGATCTTCGACGAGCACGCATCGGTGGGCGCGGTGGGCGCGCGCGATGGCTCCACGTTCCTGCTCACCAACCGCCGCCGGCGCCCCACTCGATGAGCGCTGCAAGTGCATCGGCGCCGGTGACGGCGGAGAAGGTGCACGGCCGCGAGGAGCTGCTGGAGGCCGCGGCGCGGCTGCGGCGCGAGGTGGCACGGCGCATCGTGGGGCAGGAGCCGGTGGTGGAGGAGATCCTCATGGCCATCGTCGCCGGCGGGCACGCCCTGCTGGTGGGCGTGCCGGGGCTGGCCAAGACGCTCCTCATCCGTTCCGTGGCCGAGGCGCTGCGGCTCGACTTCCGGCGCATCCAGTTCACGCCGGATCTGGTGCCGAGCGACATCACCGGCACCGAGATCATGGAGGAGGACACCGCCACCGGCACGCGCTCGTTCCGCTTCGTGCGCGGTCCGGTGTTCGCCAACATCGTGTTGGCCGACGAGATCAACCGCGCGCCGCCCCGCACCCAGGCGGCGCTGCTGGAAGCCATGCAGGAGCACCGCGTGACGGCCGCCGGGCAGACCATGCGCCTGCCGGAGCCGTTCTTCGTGCTGGCCACGCAGAACCCCATCGAGCAGGAGGGCACCTACCCGCTGCCCGAGGCCCAGCTCGACCGCTTCCTGTTCGACGTGCGCATCGGCTATCCCAGCGCGCAGGAGGAGATCGCGATCCTGCGCGCCACCACCGGCACCGAGCGCACGGCGCTGGAGCCGGTGCTCGACGCCACGCAGGCGGTGGCGCTGCAGCGGCTGGCGCGCGAGGTGCCGGCGGCCGACCCGGCGCTGGAGTACGCGTCGTCGCTGGTGC
>DATANT010000356.1:0-4270 GCA_036266115.1 Gemmatimonadaceae bacterium
GCATCGAGGCCGCCGCCAGGCAGAGCCTGGCCGACGAGGTGATCCGGAAGCTCCCGCTGGGCTACGACCAGATGGTCGGCAAGCGGTTCCGCACCGGCGTGGACCTCTCCGGTGGCGAGTGGCAGAAGATCGCCATCGCCCGCGCCTACATGCGCGACGCCCAGCTCCTCATCCTGGATGAGCCCACGGCGGCGCTCGACGCGCGCTCGGAGTTCCAGGTGTTCCAGCGCTTCAAGGAGCTGAGCGAGGGCAAGACGGCGGTGCTCATCTCGCACCGGTTCTCGAGCGTGCGCATGGCGGATCGCATCCTGGTGCTGGCGGACGGCGAGATCGAGGCGGCGGGCACCCACGAGGAGCTGCTCGCGCAGCGCGGCCGCTATGCGGAGCTCTTCGAGCTGCAGGCCGCCGGCTACCGCTGACCGGCCGGGCGCTGACCGGCCGGGCGCTGGTCGGCCGGGCGCTGGTCGGCCGGGCGCTGGCCGCCCCACTCGGCGCACCGCCCGCGCGCGGCGCGGCTCCGGGCGGCGTGAATAGGATGACGGGCGGCGCTCCTCGTTCGCGATCGTCCCCCCATGCTCGCCGCCGTCCGCTCCGCCGCCATCCTCGGCATCGACGCCTACGTGGTGACGGTGGAGGTGGACGTCGCGCGCGGGTTGCCACAGTGGACGATGGTCGGCCTCGCCGCGGGTGCGGTGAAGGAGAGCCGTCAGCGCGTGTGCGCCGCACTGGCCAACAGCGGCCTCTCGCTGCCACCACGGCGCATCACCATCAACCTCGCCCCCGGCGACACGCGCAAGACGGGCACCGCCTTCGACCTCCCCATCGCGCTCGGCCTGCTGGTGGCCACCGGGCACCTGCCCCCGGAGGCCGTGGAGCGGATCGTCGCCGTGGGCGAGCTGGGGCTGGACGGCGAGCTGCGCCCCGTTCACGGCGCGCTGTCCATCGCGCGCCACGTGGCCGACTGCGCGCCCCACCACCTGCTGCTCGTCCCGGCGGCCAACCACGCCGAGTGTGCGCTGGTGAGCGCGGCGCGCGTGGCCGTGGCCGATCGCCTGGACGCGCTCGTGGCCGCGCTGCGCGCCGGTCCGCTGGCCGCCGCCACGCCGCCCCCGTGCCGGCGCGAGGGCGCGGCCAGCGCCGCGGACGTGGACTTCGCCGACGTCGCCGGGCAGGCCGCCGCCAAGCGCGCGCTGGAGATCGCGGCCGCCGGCGGGCACACGACCCTCCTGATCGGAAGTCCCGGTGCGGGCAAGACCATGCTCGCGCGACGGCTGGCGACCATCCTGCCCACGCTCACCGAGCTGGAGGCGCTCGAGGCCACCGCGGTGCACTCCGTGGCCGGCACGCTGCGCCCGGGCACCGGCCTGCTCGGCGCGCGTCCCTTCCGCGCCCCGCACCACACCGCGTCCGGCGCCGCTCTGGTGGGCGGCGGCACCACGCCCCGCCCGGGTGAGGTGAGCCTGGCGCACCACGGGGTGTTGTTCCTCGACGAGCTGCTGGAGTTCCCCCGGTCGGTGCTGGACGCGCTGCGGCAGCCGCTGGAGGATGGGAAGGTCGTCATCGCCCGCGCCGCCGCCTCCGTCTGCTTTCCGGCCTGCTTCACCCTCGTCGCCGCCACCAATCCGTGTCCCTGCGGCCACGCCGGCGACCCGCGGCGCAGCTGCACCTGCACGCAGAGCGAGGTCGCGCGCTACCGCCAGCGGCTCTCCGGACCGCTCGCCGACCGCATCGACCTGCACGTGCCGGTAGCGCCGCTGCCCCTCCGCGAGCTGGCGAACCTCCGGCCCGAGGAGCCGTCGGCCGCCATCCGCGCGCGGGTGGAGTGTGCCCGCGATCGGCAGCGGCAGCGCTACGCGCGGCTTCCGGGCGTGGCGTGCAACGGGCAGACGCCGGGCCGGTGGCTCGATCGCCACGGCCAGCTCCAGCCCGAGGCGCGCGAGCTCCTTGCCACGGCCGCCGATCGCCTCGCGCTATCCGCGCGCGGCTACCACCGCGTGCTCAAGGTGGCCCGCACCATCGCCGATCTGGAAGGCGAGGCCGCGGTGCACGCGCCCGCGGTGGCCGAGGCGCTTCGCTACCGCGCGCCGGCCACCGCGTGAGGCGCCTCTTCCACGCTGGCGGCACCGAAGGGTACGTTTCGGCATGTCGCCATCCCATCCTGCCGTGTCCGCGTCTGTGCTCGACGTGCCCGCCGGGGATGCGCCGTCGGTGGACGCGCGCGCCCGCGAGGCGCGACTGATCGAGTGGCTGCAGGCGGAGGGCTCCGTGCTGGTGGGCTACAGCGGCGGCGTGGACTCCGCGTATCTGGCCTCCGTTGCGCTCCAGGCGGTGGGACCGCAGCGGATGCTGGCGGCCATCGGGCGCAGCGCGTCGTACCCGCAGGTGCAGTGGGCGCGCGCGGTGCAGGTGGCGCAGCGCATCGGGCTGCCGCTGGTGGAAGTGGACACCGAGGAGCTGCAGGACGAGCGCTACGCCGCCAACCCCACCAATCGCTGCTACTTCTGCAAGCAGGAGCTGTGGACGCGTCTCACGCCCATCGCGCGCGAGCGTGGGCTGGCGGTGGTGGTGGATGGCACCAACGCCGACGACGTTCGGGGACACCGCCCGGGCGCGCTCGCGGCGCGCGAGCAGGACGTGCGCGCCCCACTCGCCGAGTTGGGGTTCGGCAAGGCGGACATCCGCGCGCTGTCCCGGGCGCGCGGTCTTCCAACGTGGGCCCAGCCCGCATCGCCGTGTCTCTCATCCCGCATTCCCTACGGCACGCCGGTCACGCCCGAGCGGCTCCAGGCCATCGAGCGGGCGGAGGCCGCGCTCCGCGCCCTGGGCATCGTGGGTGACCTGCGCGTGCGTCACCACGGGGCGCTGGCGCGAGTGGAGCTGGGGCCCGACGAGCTGCAGCTGTGGCTCGCTCCGGAGCGACGGGCACGGCTCGCGCGTGCCGTGCGCCAGGCCGGGTATGCGCGCGTGGCGCTCGACCTGCGCGGGTTCCGCTCCGGATCGCTCAACGTGTTGAGCGGCGTGGCCGACGCATGATCGACGACGCCTCCACTCCCGCGCGCGACCTCGGGGAGGATCCCGAGCGCAACCTCGGGCTCGAGCTCCAGCGGGCGCTCGCCGCGATGGGCATGGTCTGCGACGTGGAGGTGGACGGTCGCCTCGCCCTGCTCGTGCGCGCTCGCACGCCGGACGCGCCGGACCAGCCGGACCGGCTGCAGGATCCCGCGGTACGTCGCGAGCTCGCGGCGCTGGCCGCCGCACACGGCTTCTCGCACGTGGCCGTCGAGCTCGAGGCGGACGGTGCGCCGGGACACGATGCGGATCTTCGTGTCGGTTGAGTTGCCGGCAACGGTGCGCGACTCGGTGGAGCGCGAGGTGCTGGCGGCTCTCCGGCCCACCTTCCCCCGGGCCAAGTGGGTGAGCCCCGATGCGCTCCACGTGACGCTGCGCTTTCTCGGCGAGCAGACGCCGGCGTTCGCCGAGCGGCTCGCGGAGGAGCTGGGCGGCATTGCCGACAGTGCCCCGCCGGTCCCGCTCACCCTGGGCGGCGTCGGCGGCTTTCCCACGCTCATGCGCCCGCGCGTCGTCTGGCTGGGGGTCGCCTCGCCGGGGCTCGCGCCACTGCGCCAGCGGGTGGAGTCCGCCTGCCAGCGCGTGGGGGCGCCGCCGGATGCGCGCCCCTTTCATCCGCACCTCACGCTCGCCCGGCTGCGCGACGGCGACGCCCCGCGCTCGCGTCCCGCGCTGGCCGCGGCATCGGAGCGGCTGGCGTTCAACGCCACGATCATCACCCACTCTCTCCACCTGATGCAGAGCGAGCTCACCCCACAAGGCGCGCGCTACACGGCGCTCGCCGTGCTGCCCCTGGGAGGTGGCTGACATGTTCGGATGCCTTCGGTCCCTCGGCTGCCTGGTCGTGATCGCGGCGCTGGCCGCGGCTGCGTGGTTCACGCAGGACCGCTGGATGCCCTACGTGCGCGGCGGCAACGTCACCGGGGCCGTGGGGCCGACCGATGTCGCTGGCGCCGTGTGGCAGCCATTGAGCGACTCCGCGGCCGCCGTGGGACGGCGGCGCGTGCAGTCGTTGAGCGAGCGCTCGGGGCCCGTGTTCGTCAATCTGGGCGCGGCGGACCTCGCCAGCTACGCGCTCACCGAGGTGGTGAAGCAGCTGCCACCCTCGGCGCGCGACGTGGAGGCCGCGGTGATCGGCGACCGGCTGTACCTGCGTGCCTCGGTGAACCTGCGCGAGCTGGGCAGCGATGCGCTCGGGCCA
>DATANT010000357.1:0-27680 GCA_036266115.1 Gemmatimonadaceae bacterium
TCGCGCGATGGAACGCTGAATCGCACCGGGGCATGCACCCGAACGCGACGAGGGCCCGGCGGACGTCCGCCGGGCCCTCGTCGCGTTCGGGTGCATGCCCCGGTGCGATTCAGCGTTCCATCGCGCGACGCGTCACTCGCCGCGGCCCGCGCTCACCGCTCGCGCGCCGGCAGCACCCGGTCGTCGGCCCGCGGAGCGACGGCGGCTGGGAGCTCCATCCAGAGCTCCCGCCGGGACACGCGATCGGCCGGCCCGTCCACCATTCCGGGATGGCCTACGGACTGGTCGTCCGCGAACATCGGCACCGGCACCTCGATCTCCACGGGGGAGCGCCGGCGCGGCGTCAGCGCCGCCGCGGTGGCCATCGTCGTCACGGCCACCGGCTGCGGGCGCACGGCCGTGGGATGGGACCGCTCGCGCCAGGCCTGCGCCACCAGGGCGCCGGCGAGCGGCACCGAGAGCGCGACACCCAGATACGCGGCCACGTCCGCCAGGTTGAACACCAGCGCGCCGCCCGCGTACGGCACGCCGATGAAGTCCACCACGCCCGGAGTGCCGAGGAGCAGGCTGCCCGGGTTGGCGAGGGCCGCGCCGGCGATGAGCCCCAGCGTCCACGGGGCCTGCGGCGCGGCGCTCGTGAGCGGCCGGCACACGAGCGCGATCAACCCCACCACGGCCAGCGAGACGAGCGCCGCCGCCAGCAGGGAGTGCCCGCCCAGCGAGTAGCCGAGGGCGAAGGTGGGGTTGAAGACCACGCCGAGGAACGTGCCGGCGCCCAGGGGCACCACGCCGTCCCCGAGCAGCGTGAGCGCGAGCTGCTTGGACGCGACGTCCAGCGCCACCACCGTCGCCGCGATCGCCGCCGTGGCGCCCGATGGCGTCGGGCGGAGACGGGCCGACGTCGCTCGCGCCATCGTCGCCACGGTGTTCAGGAGCGCGGCGCGGGAGCGCCGGGCGCCGCGATGGTGATCGTCGTGCTGTCCGCGAGCGTGGCGGTGAGCGTGTCGCCACCGGCGGCGCCCAGCGTCCAGTTGGTGTGCGCGGTGCCCGCGCTGTCCGCGACCGCCAGCGCGGGTACCACCTGGCCGCCGCCCGACGTCACGGTGAACGTCACCGGGGCGCCGCTCACCGGCGTGCCCACCGCGCTCGTCACCCGCACGCGAACCTCCACCTGGCTGCCCGCCGGCGTGGCCTGGAGCGGCGTCACCAGATCCAGACGCGCCGCGCCCACGCCCGTGTCCACGCCGGGCGTGGCGGTGGTGGCGGGTGGCACCTCGATCGTGGTGCGCGGGCGCAGGCTGCGGAATACCAGCGTGCCCACGACGGCCACGATGACGATGATGATGACCAGCTCGATCACCGTGAGACCACGGCGGGGGAACATGCGCATGGGTGAGGCGGGGTCGGGGCAGGCGAGCCTGCCGGTGGTACGGGACGGCGGATCCGAGACGCTGCGCTCGTCGTGCGCCGGTGCGGCGTGAAACGATGTCGCGGCTGGGAAATGCAAGCCGGGAGCCACGACCCGGTGCCTACGAGCCCACGGTGGGGTCGGGCAGGCCCAACGAGGCCAGCGGGATGGCGCCTTCGAAGGGCTTGTAGAGGGACGCCATGAGGTTTCGCTCCAGCTCGTCGCTCACCACGAGGGCCAGCGCGGCGGCCAGCGCCGGCTCGGCGAGCCCCTCCAGCACCTCGTCGGTGACCTCGGGGTGTAGGGCCGATGCCACACGCCGGGCCATCTGTACGACAGGGCCGACGAGGGCATCGCGGGCCGGCTCGCGCCCCAGCCGCTCGATGGCGGCGCCCAGCGCGCGGTCCGCGCGCTGGCGCTCGGCGGCGTCCACGGGATCCTGGTAACGGCGCGCGGCGGCTAGCCAGACGAGCTCCCGCTGCGCCGCCAGGCGCTGGAGGAAGCGGCGAACCACGGGGGAAGCCGGCCCGTACGGCGCGGTCGGGGGCCCCGGCACGGGCGCCCGCGGCGGCTCGGCGCTCATCGGGTACTCATATGGCGGGGACGGCGGGCGGGCGAATGGTCACGATGCTGGACATCCACGCCAGTATATCAGCTTGCCGGGCGCTCCGCCCATCGCACCGCCCATCACGCCGGTGCGCGACGTCAGGCGCGGGGCGCACCGGGATCGTCGCCGACGGCCACCGTGGCCGCGCGCATCGCGGCTCGCACCTCGCCAGTGTTCATCATCGGCGGGGCCAGCATGGCCGGCAGCGGCGAGTCCGTGGGCAGCCGCAGGTGCGCCACGCAGCCGCCGCCACCGGCGCGATTCTCCAGCACCAGCGTGCCGCGGTGCGCCTCGGCGATCTGGCGGCACAGCACCAGACCAATGCCGCTCCCGCCAGGCTTGGTGGTGAAGAACGGCACGAAGAGGTTGGCGGTCGCCGCCAGGCCCGGGCCGTCGTCCTCCACCCAGACGTGCGTCTGCGCGCCCTCGCGCTCCCACCCCACGCGCACCCCGCCTCCGGTGTCGAGGGCGGCGTCGGCCGCGTTGCGCACCAGGTTGATGAGCAGCTGATCCAGCTGGTCCTCGTCGGCCTGGATCACGAGCGGCGCGCCGGGCAGCACCTCCACCTGCACCCTGGGCTCGAACGCGGCCACGCGCCGTATCCACGCCGGTACGTCCACCGGCGCCGGTGCCGGCGCGGGCAGCCGGGCGAGCTGCGCGTAGGCGCTCATGAACCGCGCGAGCGCCTCGGCCCGCCCGCCGATCACCGCCAGGCCGCGGCGCAGGTCGTCGTCGGCGTCGCTGGGGCGCACCGCCCGCGAGAGCACCGCCTGCAGGCTGAAGGCGATGCTCTTGATGGGCGCCAGCGAGTTGTTGATCTCGTGCCCCAGCACGCGCACGAGACGCTGCCAGGCCAGCAGCTCCTCCTCCCGCAGCGCACGGGTGACGTCGGCCAGCACGAGTAGGGTGTGCGGCCGGCCGCCCTGCCGGAACTGCCGGCGACGCACCTCCCATCGTCCGTGCCCGCCGGGGAACGCGGCGTCCAGCACGCGCGGGGCGTCGCCGTGCAGCACGTCCGCCAGCCCCAGGTCGGCGGCGCTCCGGCCCAGCAGCTTGCCGGCGGCGCCGCCCAGCAGCGCCTCGCCCGCCTGGTTGACGAGTCGCAGGGCACCCGTCTCGTCGAAGGCGAAGATGGCGACGTCGATCTCGCCCATGGCGGCGCGCAGGAGCGCCGTGGCCTCCAGCGCGCCCAGTCGCTGCGTGCGCAGCGTCTCGCCCAGCAGGTTGAGCTCGAGCAGCACGAGGCCGAGCGCGTCGTCGGTGCTGCTCGAGCGGCCGCGCAGCGAGAAGTCGCCCTCGCGCAGCGCGGCCAGCATGTTGGCCACGGACTGCAGCGGACGCGTGACGCGCTCGTACACGGCGGCCGCGAAGCCGAGCCAGGCGCCGCCCAGCAGGAGCACCGCCGTCCAGCGCGTCCTGGGCTCGAAGTCGCCGGTCCACAACAGGTAGAGCGCTACCGCGAGCGACGGCAGCGCGGCCAGCAGCGCGAGCAGCAGCACGCGCCGCTCGTGGTTGAGCAGCCGCGCCAGCCATCGCCGGCGCCGCGGCTCAGAGGCCATGGCTCTCCAGACGCCGATAGAGCGCGCTCCGGCTCAGCCCCAGCGCCTTGGCGGCGTGACTCACGTTGCCGTCGTGGCGAGCGAGCGCGCGCTGGATGATCAGGCGCTCGGCCTCCTCCAGCGTGAGGTCTTCCAGGCGCGACGTGGCCTGCGGCGCGGCGCGGAGTGCCAGGTCGCTGGCCCGCACCGTGTCGCCCGTGGCCATGAGCACCGCGCGCTCGATGGCGTGGTCCAGCTCGCGGATGTTGCCCGGCCAGGGATGGTCCAGCATGGCCTGCATGGCCGGCTGGTCGAACCCCGCCCCCGCCATCGGCTTGCGGTAGCGCGCCGCGTGCCGCTGCAGGAAGTACAAGGCGAGCGGCGCGATGTCCTCGCGCCGCTCGCGCAGCGGCGGCAGCTGGATCTCGATGGTGTTCAGGCGAAAGAGCAGATCCTCGCGAAAGCGCCCGTGCTCCACCTCCTTCTGCAGATCCGTGTTGGTGGCCGAGAGCAGGCGCACGTTCACGCGTCGCGTCTTGCTCGAGCCCACGCGCTCCAGCTCTCCGGCCTGCAGCACGCGCAGCAGCTTGGCCTGCTGCGGTAGCCCGATGTTCGCGATCTCGTCCAGGAAGAGCGTGCCGCCGTCGGCCAGCTCGAAGCGCCCCACGCGGTCGGTCTTGGCGTCGGTGTACGCACCTTTCACGTGGCCAAACAGCTCGCTCTCGAACACGCCGTCGGAGAGGCCGCCCATGTTCACCGTCACCAGCGGCTGCGCGCGCCGCGCGCTGGCCGCGTGGATCCACTGCGCCACGAGCTCCTTGCCGGTGCCGTGCTCGCCGGTGATGAGCACGTTGGCGTCGGACGGCGCGATGCGCTCCATGAGCTGCAGCACGGGCCGCATGCGCGCGCCCTCGGCGATGAGCCGCGGCAATCCGTCGCGGCGGCCGCGGAGCGTGGCGTTCTCGCCCTCCAGCTGCTGGCTGCGGCGCAGGGCGCGGCCCATCTGCACGGCGTTCCGCACCACGGCCAGCAGCCGCGCGTCGTCCCACGGCTTCTCCACGTAGTCGAAGGCGCCGCGCCGCATGGCCTCCACCGCGCCGTTCACGCTTCCCCACGCGGTCATCACGATCACCGGGAGCGTGGCGTCGAGCGCCTGCAGCGACTGCAGCAGGTCCAGCCCCTCGCGTCCCGAGGTGGTGTCGCGCGTGTAGTTGAGGTCCATCAGCACGGCGTCGAAGTCACCGCGCTCCAGCGCCGCGAGGATCCCGGCTGGCGACCGGGCCGCGTCGACGGCGTAGCCCTCGCCCTTGAGCAGCAGGCGCAGGGCTTCCAGCACGTCGGGCTGGTCGTCGGCGAGGAGGAGCCGGGGCGACGGGTGCGCAGGCTCGGCCGTGGTGCCGGGAGCAGCGTGCGGTGAGGGGGTCTGCATGGCGACGAAGGGATGGGAGTGCGGCGTCGTGCCGGGAATATGCTACGGCGCGTGGGCTGGTGCAGCGGTCGGCCGGCGCCGGCATGCTCCGCGTGCCACCAGATCTCCGCGGCCCGCTGGTCCCCTCCGCTCGCGGTGACGGAACGGGGCCGTTACGCGCGCTCCCATCGGATGGCACCCGGTACGCCCATCACTCCGCCCGCAACGCCGTCGTCGCGTCCACGCGTGCGGCCCGGCGCGCCGGCAGCCAGCTGGCCAGCGTGGCGATTCCGCCGAGCAGCGCGGCGACGCTCAGGAAGACCAGCGGATCACTCGGAGACACGCCGTAGAGCACCGACGCGAGCACGCGCGTGACGCCCCACGCGAGCGCCAGGCAGAGCACCGTCGCCACCACGTACCCGGGGCGGGCGCGCAGCCCTCGCAGCGCGGTGACCACATCGTGGAGCAGGGAGGTCATGGAGGAATGCCCGGGTCACTCGGCGCGCAGCGCCACGTTGGGATCGATGCGCGTCGCCGCGCGCGCGGGAATCCAGCTGGCCACGAGCGCCACACCGACGAGCAGCACGGCCACGCCGGCGAACGTGGCGGGATCCGTGGCGCTCACGCCGAACAGCAGGCTGCGCAGCACGCGCGTGGCCACGAGCGCCACGGCCAGGCCGATCACCACCCCCGCGCCGGCCAGCGTGAGCCCGCCGCGCACGATCATGCGCACCACGTCGCCGCCGGCCGCGCCGAGCGCCATGCGGATGCCGATCTCGCGCGTGCGCTGCGCCACCGCGTACGTCATCACGCCGAACACGCCGAGGGCGGCGAGCAGCAGCGCGAGCGCGGCGAACACCGCGAGCAGCGTGGCGTAGAGCCGCGGCTGCGCCACCGAGCGCGCCACCACCGACTCCAGCGTGCGGAAGTCGGACACCGGCAGGTCCGCGTCCAGCCCCTGCACGGTGCGCCGCACCACGGCACCCAACTCGGCCGGATCCCTCTGGGCCTGCACCACCACGGACATCTCGGTGAGCGGGAGCTGCGCGTGCGGGAACCAGATCTCCGAGACGGTCGGCACGTCCAGGCTGCTCTGCTTGACGTCGCCCACGATCCCCACCACGGTGCCCGTCACGGTGGTGGAGTCGCGTCCCCATCCCATCACGATGCGCTTGCCGATGGGATCCTCGTTGGGAAAGTGCTCGCGCACCGCGGTCTCGTTGAGCAACGCCACGGGCTGCGATCCCTGACGGTCGGCGTTGGTGAACAGCCGGCCGCGGCGCAGCGGAATGCCCACCGTTGGCAGATAGCCGGGCGTGGCGACGCGGATGTCGAGCGCCGTCTCCTCGCCGGGCCGCGCGGGCGGGCGGCCGTCCACATCGAACGTGATGCGGAAGCGGCTGTTGCCGATGAGCGGCAGCATGTTCACCGCGCCGCTCGACCGGATGCCCGGCACGCCGGCGAGCCGCTCGTCGAGCTGCGTGAAGAACACGGCCGAGCGCGGATCGTCGTACGTGCGCCCGGGCAGGGCGACGTCGAACGCCGCCACCCGCTCGGGGCGGAAGCCGGGGTCCACCGCCAGCAGCTGCACGAGGCTCTGGAGCAGCACGCCGGCCCCGGCGAGCAGCACCACGCCCAGCGCCAGCTCGGCCACCACCAGCACGCCGCGCGTGCGCTGGCCGCCGTTGCCCACCATGCCGCGGCCGCCGGCGCGGATCACGCCACTGAGATCGCCGCGCGCCACGTGCCAGGCCGGCACCAGCCCGAAGAGCAGCCCGGTGCCCAGGGAGATCGCGAGGCTGAAGAGCAGCACCGGCGCGTCGAGCGCGGGGGTGCCCAGGCCGGCCACCGTGGCGCCGGGCAGCCGCGCGAGCAGCGCCTTGCCCCACACCGCGAACAGCACGCCCAGCGCGCCGCCGAGCAGCGCGAGCACCACGCTCTCCACCAGGAGCTGCCGCACGAGCCGCCCGCGCCCGGCGCCGAGCGCCGTGCGCACGGCGAACTCGTTGGCGCGCGCGGCGGCGCGCGCGAGCAGCAGGTTGGCCACGTTCACGCAGACGATGAGCAGCACCAGCCCCACCGCGCCCGCGAGCACGAGCAGCGCCGGACGGACGTTGCGCACCATCACCTCGCGCAGGTCGTCGGCGCTGAAGGTCTTGTTGGTATTGGTGGTGGGGAACTGCTCCGTCAGCCGGCGCCCCACCGCGTCCAGCGCGATGCGCGCCTGCTCGAGCGAGGAGCTCGGGTCGAGCCGAGCGACCAGTTGGAGAAAGTGCGCGGACCGGTTCTCGTCGCTCCGGAAGTCCGCATCGTAGGCGAGCGGAGTCCAGAGGGTGGCGCCCGAGGGGAAGTCGAATCCTGGCGGCATCACTCCCACCACGGTGCGCGCGCGGCCGCTCAGCATGAGCGTGCGACCCACCACGCGGGCGTCGCCGCCCAGTCGCTGCTGCCAGAACCCGTGGCTCAGGAGCACCACCTCGTCGCGCCCCGGCTCGTTCTCCTCGTCCAGGAACGCGCGGCCGAGCAGCGGGGCCACGCCCAGTACCCGCGACAGCGATGCGCTCACCGCCGCACCGTCCACGCGCACGGGATCGCCGTCGCCGGTGAGGCTGTAGGACTCGTCCGTGTACGCGGCCACGCCGGCGAGCCCCGGCGCCTGCTCCTGGATGCTGAGGAAATCCGCCGCCGAGAAGGACTGCGTCCGGCGAATGGGGATCCCGCCGCCGCCGCGCACGTTCACCAGCTGCACCAGCTCCTGCGGTGCGGCGAAGGGCAGGGGGCGCAGCAGCGCCGCGCTCACCAGGCTGAAGATCGCGGTGTTGGCGCCGATGCCCAGCGCCAGGGTGAGGATCACGACCGCCGCGAAGCCCGGGCTCGCGCGCAGGCGGCGCAGCGCGAGCCGCACGTCCGCCATCATGCCAGCCAGCCGTCCTGCAGGTTGATCACCCGGTTGCCGTACGCCGCGTTCTCCTCGGAATGCGTCACCTGCACGATGGTGGTGCCCTCGGCGTTCAGCCGCGTGAACAGCTCCATGATCTCGCGCGCCTGCGCCGAGTGCAGGTTGCCGGTGGGCTCGTCCGCCAGGATCAGGCGCGGGCTCGCCACCACCGCGCGCGCCACGGCCACGAGCTGCTGCTGGCCGCCGGAGAGCTGGCGCGGATACAGATCCTTCTTGCCCACGATGTGGAAGCGGTCCAGCGCGTCGGCCACGATGGCCGCGCGCTCGGCCTTGCGGTAGTCGCGGTACGAGAGCGGGACGTCCAGATTCTCGGCCACGGTGAGATCGTCCAGCAGGTGGTACTGCTGGAAGACGAAGCCGATGTGCTGCTTGTTGAGCGCCACGCGGTCCTTCACGCTGAGCGCGTGCACCGGCGTGCCCAGAAAGTCGAACTCGCCCTCCCACGTGGCGTCGAGCATGCCGAGGATGGAGAGCAGCGTGGACTTGCCGGCGCCCGACGGGCCCATGATGGTCACGAACTCGCCCGGCTGGATGTCGAGCGTGATGCGGCGCAGCACCCAGCTCTGTCCGGCGGGCGTCTTGTAGCTCTTCTCCACGTTGCGCATGGAGACCAGCGGTCCGGCGGGCAGCACGGTGTCGGCCGGCGGGCGCTCGGAGAGCGCGCGGGCAGGGGAGAACCAGGACATCACTCGGACCTCATGGCGATGAGCGGATCCACGCGGGTGGCGCGGCGGGCGGGCAGGTAACTGGCGAACAGCGCGACGGCCACGAGGAACGTCGCCATCGCCACGAAGGTGAACGGGTCGGCGGTGCTCACGCCGAACAGCAGGCTGCGCATGAGCCGCGTGGCGGCCAGCGCGCCGGCCAGCCCCAGGGCCACACCCAGGGCCACCGGCACCATGCCCTGACGCACCACCAGGCGGCGCACGTCGTCCGGACGGGCGCCGAGGGCCATGCGGATGCCGATCTCGCGCGTGCGTTGGGCCACGGCGTACGCCATGACGCCGTAGATGCCCACGGCGGCGAGCAGCAGCGCGATGCCCGAGAAGCCGCCGAGCAGGGCCGCGCTCACGCGCGGCTGCGCGAGGCTCGCGCCCACGCGTTGCTCCATGGTCTGGATGTCGGCCACGGGGAGGTTGGAGTCCAGCGTGGAGACCACGCGCCGCAGCGCGCCGGCGGCGGCGAGGGGATCGGCGGCCGTCTTCACGGAGAGATAGAGCCCCGAGACGGGGCGCTGCGCCACCGGCTCGTACCACTGGGCATAGCTGGCGGCGCCCAGCCCCTCCTGCTTCACGTCGGCCACCACGCCGATCACCGTGAAGAGGCGCGTGGTGCTGTCGGTGGGATCGCCGTAGCTCACGCGCGCACCCAGCGGGTCCGCGTTGGGCCAGTAGCGGCGCGCCATCTCCTCGTTGATCACCACCACGCCCGGCGCCGCACCGTTGTCCTGCGCCGTGAACAGGCGCCCGCGCACGAGCCGGATGCCCATGAGCCGGAAGTAGTCCGGGCTGGCGGCGAAGTTCTGCACGTCCTGATTGGTGCCGGCATCGGGCAGCGGCCGCCCGGCGATGAAGAAGCTGCTGTACGGCGTGCCGGCGGTGGGCAGGGTGGAGCTCACGGCCGCCAGCTGCACGCCGGGCACGGCCCGCGCCTGCTCCACGAGCTGCTCGGCGAAGCTCCGCCGGCGCTCGATGTTGGCCGCGCCCCCGTAACGGGCGCTTGGCAGGATGACCTGCAGGGAGAGCACGCGCTCCCCGTCGAAGCCGGCGTCCACGCGCTGCAGCTGGTCGAAGCTGCGCAGCAGCAGCCCGGCGCCGGTGAGCAGCACGAGGGCGGTGGCCACCTCGGCGAGCACGAGCGCCGAGCGCATGCGCTGCGCGGCCGCCCCACCGGAGGCGCCGCGCGTGCCCTCGCGCAGCGTCTCGTTCAGCTGCCCGCGCACCAGGCGCGCGGCGGGCACGATGGTGAACAGCACGCCCGTGAGCAGCGTGAGCGCGAGCGTGACGCCGAGCACGCGTCCGTCCAGCGCGATGTCCTCCAGCCGCGGCAGGAACGACGGCTGTGCCGCGCGGAGCAGCTCCAGCGACCAGAAGGCGAGAAAGAGCCCGGTGGCGCCGCCCACCAGCGCCACCAGCAGCGACTCCGCGAGCAGCGGCCGGAGCAGATGCCGGCGGCCGGCGCCCAGCGTGGCGCGAATGGCCACCTCGCGCTCGCGGGCCGCGGCGCGGGCGAGCATCAGGTTAGCCACGTTGGCGCATGCGATGAGCAGCACCAGCCCCACCGCGCCCAGAAAGACGAGCAGCGCCGGCCGTACCTTGCCCACCACCTCGTCGATCAGCGGCAGCACGTCCACACCCACGCTGGTGTTGGTATCGCGGTACTCCTCACCGAGCGCCGTGGCGATGCGCGACATGTCGTCCTGCGCCTGGGCCTCGGTGACGCCCGGCTTCAGGCGCCCGATCACCGTCAGGAAGTCCGCCCGCCGGCCGCCGGCGGAGTCGGTGCGCAGCGGCAGCCAGGCGTCCACCTCGTCGGGGAAGATGCGCAGCGCCGGCGGGGCCACGCCGATCACGGTGTAGGCGCGCTCGTTGAGCATGAGGGTGCGACCGAGCACGTCGGGCGCGCCGCCGAAGCGGCGCTCCCAGAAGCCGTGGCCGATCACCGCGACGCGGTTCACGCCACGCTCCTCCTCCGGCGCGAAGCCGCGGCCCACCACGGGCGCCACGCCGAGCGTCGGCAGGAAGTCCGCCGTGACCGCCGCGCCAGTGATGCGCTCCGGCTCTCCCTCGCCGGTGAGATTCAGCTTGGTGTCGGTGCCGGCGCCGATGGAGGCGAAGACGCGGTTGCGGCTGCGCCAGTCGATGAAGTCCGGCAGCGACGTGACCTCCTTGCCGAAGCTCGGCAGCTCCGTCCACAGCGCCACGAGGCGCTCCGGTGCCGCGTAGGGCAGGGGACGCAGGAGCACGCCGTTCACCACGCTGAAGATGGCCGTGGTGGCGCCGATGCCCAGCGCCAGCGTGAGCACCGCGGCCAGCAGGAAGCCGGGGCTGCGGCGCAGCGTGCGCGCGGCGACGCGGAGGTCGTGCAGCATGGGTCAGTCCCCCCGTAAGGCGAGCATGGGCATCACCCGCGTGGCCCGGCGTGCCGGGATGTACGCCGCCACGAGCGCCACGCCCGCCACCAGCGCGGCCAGCCCGAGATACGTGAGCGGGTCGGTGGCGCTCACCTGAAAGAGCAGCGATTCCAGGAGCCGCGAGAGACCCGCCGCCGCCACGAGCCCGACGGCGATGCCGATGCCGGCGAGTCCCATGGCCTGCCGCAGCACCTGCCGCACGACGTCGCCGCGCGCGGCACCGAGCGCCATGCGGATCCCGAACTCGTGCGTGCGCTGCGCCACGCCGTAGGCGATCACGCCGTAGATCCCCACCACCGCGAGCGCGAGGGCCAGCGCGGCGAACACGCCGAGCAGCAGCGCCGTGACGCGAGGGCGGGCCATGGCCTCGTCCACGAGCGCCTGGAACGAGCGCACCTGCGACACCGGCAGCGTGCCGTTCAGCGCCCGCACCTCGCGCTGCACCGCCGAGGCCAGCGCGTCGGGGTCGCCCGTGGTGCGCAGCACGATGGAGATGCCCAGCCCAGGGCGTTGCGCGAGCGGCACGTAGAGCTGCGGCGGCGCCACGGTGGTGAGCGATCCGTGACGCGTGTCGGCCACGATTCCGACGATCTCGAAGCCGGTGTCGTCGGGGTTCGCCACGCGCACCACCCTGCCGACCGGGTCCTCGCCAGGGAAGTACTGTCGCGCCAGCCTCTCGTTCACGAGCGCCACGCGATGGCCGTTCATGCGATCGTCGTCCGTGAACAGCCGGCCGCGTCGCAGCGGAACCTCGAGCGAGGCGAAGTACGCCGGACTCACCGCGTAGAAGGTGGCCACCGGCACGTCGCTGGCCGCGTACGACTGCCCGTCCGCCCAGAAGCCGTACGCCGCGTCCACGCCGGAGAACGGGAGTCCCGACGCCAGCGCCGCGCTCCGCACGCCGGGCAGGGCACCGAGCCGCTCCAATAGCTCGCGATGGAATGCCGCGCGGCGCAGGGTGTCCGCGTACGTCACGCCCGGCAGCTGCACGCGCGCCGTGAGCGCGTGCGCGGTGGTGAAGCCGGGATCGGTGGCCTGCAGGCGCACGAAGCTGCGCACGAGCAGCCCGGCGCCCACGAGCAGCATGAGCGAGAGCGCCACCTCGGCTACCAGCAGCGAGTCGCGCATGCGGCCGCGCCCCAGCCCCGCGCTGCCCTTGTTGCCATCCTTGAGGACATCGTTGAGGTCCGGCATCGCCGCCTGCAGCGCGGGCGCGAGGCCGAAGAGCACTCCCGTGAGGAGCGAGGTCCCGGCGGCGAACGTCGCGATGCGCCAGTCCACCACGAGCGCGTCCGCGGGCACGCCCGCCCACTCGAGGCTCGCCAGCAGCCCCGTGCCCCACGTGGCCAGCAGCAGGCCGAGCGTCCCGCCCCCGAGCGCGAGCACCAGGCTCTCGGTGAGCAGCTGCCGCACGAGCGCGCGCCGGCTGGCGCCGATGGCGCTCCGGATGGCCATCTCGCGCTGGCGCGTGGCGGCGCGGGCGAGCATCAGGTTGGCCACGTTGGCGCACGCGATGAGCAGCACCAGCCCCACGGCGCCCATGAGCACGAGCAGTCCGGTGCGCACCTCGCCCACCGCCTCGTCGGGCAGCGAGTACACCGCCGCGCCGAACTTCGCCTGAAAGTCAGGATACTCGGCGCTGAGCCGGTCGGCGATGGTCTCCATCTCGGTCCGCGCCTGGGCGAGCGTCACGCCAGCATGGAGGCGCGCGACCACGTTCCAACCGTGTCCCCCGCGCGCGGCCGGGCTCTGAAGCTGCTGCGGCGACCACTGAGCGGGCACCCACACCGCGACGTCGGCCGAGGGAAAGCGGAAGTCCGCCGGCATGACGCCGATCACGGTGTACGGCCGCTCGTCCAGCGTCACCGCGCGACCGATCACCCCCGGATCGCCGGCGAACCGGTTCTGCCAGAGGCGCCAGCTCAGCACCGCGCTCCGCGCCGCATCGCTCCGGTCGTCGTCGCCGGTGAGGGCGCGCCCCAGTGCCGGGGCGACGCCCAGCGTGCGGAAGAAGTCTCCGGTGACCCGGGCCCCGCCCACCCGCTCGGGCGCGTCGCTGCCGGCCAGGTTGTAGCCCGCCTCGAGGAACGCCGCCATGCTCGAGAACGCGCGGCTCTGCTGCTGCCAGTCCATGAACGTGGGTGCCGACGTGACGAAGCGCGGGTTGTCCCCCGTGCGCGACGTCTCGTAGACCATCGCCAGCCGCTCCGGCTCCTGGTACGGCAGGGGACGGAGCAGCACGGCGTGCACGGCGCTGAAGATCGTGGTCGTGGCGCCGATGCCCAAGGCGAGGGTGAAGAGCGCGACCAGCGTGAACGCGGGACTCCTCCGCAGCGTGCGCAATCCATAGCGCACGTCCTTGAGCAGGGCGTCCATGGGTCAGCCGACCTCGAAGCCGCTCTCCCGCAGCTCGCGCTCGGCGCCCGCCGCCGTGCGATGATCCAGCTCCTCCACCACCCGGCCGTCGAACAGGTGGATGCTGCGGTCCGCATGGCGCGCGTAGCGTGGATCGTGCGTCACCATGCAGATGGTGGCGCCGGCGCGATGCAGCTCCTGCAACAGCCCCATCACCGCCTCGCCGTTGGTGGAGTCCAGGTTTCCCGTGGGCTCGTCGGCCAGCAGGATGGCCGGGTCTCCCGCCACCGCGCGCGCCACGGCCACGCGCTGCTGCTGGCCGCCGGAGAGCTGCGCCGGATAGTGCTTCATGCGGTGCGCCATCCCCACGCGCTCGAGCGCGTCGGTCACGCGGCGGCGACGCTCCGCCGCGTCCATGCCGCGATAGGTGAGCGGGAGCTCCACGTTCTCGAACACCGTGAGGTCGCCGATCAGGTTGAACGCCTGGAAGATGAAGCCGATCTGCCGGTTGCGAACGCGCGCCCGGTCGGCGGCCGAGAGCTGCGCCACCGACTGCCCGTCCAGCAGGTAGGTGCCGTCGGTGGGCGTGTCGAGCAGGCCGAGGAGGGAGAGCAGCGTGGTCTTGCCGCAGCCCGACGGGCCGGCGATCGCCAGATACTCGCCGTCGCGCACGTCCAGGTGGATGTCGGCCAGCGCGTGCGTCTCGACTTCGTCGGTATAGAAGATCTTGCGGATGCCCTGGAGCTGGATGAGCGAGCGGCCGGGCGTGGGGACGGTGGCGGAGGCGGTGGCTGGGGCGGTCATGAGAGGACGGGGGCTGAGGGAGAGGGAAGCGACAGGAAGAGGGGGGCGGCGAATGCGCCGGAGCGCGGGGCGTCGTCGAGACGCCGGGGCCCGGCGCGCGTTGCCCGGCAGTATGACATCACTGGAGCCGTACACGGTTCACATTGTCCCACGCCGACATGTCCGAGATGATCACCTTGTCGCCCGGCTGGAGGCCCTGGATGACCTCGATGGTGTTCACCGAGCTGCGGCCGAGCTTCACGTTGGTGCGCGACGCGTGCTTGCCGTCCGGCTCGATCTTGAAGAGGCCCACCGTGCTCTCCGGCTGCCCGTAGGCCGGGCGCCCCAGGTAGAGCACGTTCGTCAGGCGCTCGATCTCGATCGTGCCGTCCACGCTCAGGTCGGGGCGTGCGCCGCGGGGCAGGGTGCCCTCGAGCGCCACCTCCACCGTCACCGTGCCGTTCTGCGAGATCGGGTCGATGCGCATCACCCGGCCGGCCACCAGGCCGTTGCGGGTGTCGATGGAGGTGGGCTGGCCGACGGCGATGTCCTTGGCCTGCGTCTCCGGCACCCGCAGCTCCGCCTTGAGGCGGCCCGGCTGCGCCACGCGCGCCAGGCGCTGCCCCGGCACCACCCACTGCCCCAGCTCCAGCGGCTGCTCCGTGAGCACGCCGTCCTCCCCCGCCTTCACGTCCATCGAGGCGATGCGGTCCTCGTTGAAGCGCACGATGGCCTGCAGCCGCTTCACCTGCGCGTCCTGCAGCGCGAGCTGCTGGTCCACCGCCTGTTCCATGAGCTTCAGCCGCTCCTTCTCCGCCTTGAGCCGCACCGCGAACTCCCCCACCCGCTCGCGCGCCGCGGCGATCTCGTTGGCGGAGGCGAGCCCCGCCTGCCGCTTGTCCAACGCCTCCATGAGCTTCTGCTGGCGCAGCGCCTCGTTGTACTGCGTCTGCACCTGCGCCACCTGCCCTTCCTGGTTCAGTCGGTTGGAGGCGAGGTTGGTGGAGAGGTTCGCCAGCTCCGCCTGGGCGCTGGTGAGTTGGCTCTGCGCGTCCAGGAGCTGCAGCTGGACGTCCGGGTTGGTGAGCTTCGCGATCACCGTCTGGCCGGTGACGGTCACACCCGGCCGCAGCGGAAGCGCCTCCACCCGGCCTGCGGTGACGGCGGAGATGATCACCACGCGCTCGGGTACGAGCGTGCCGTTGGCCTTCACCTGGCGCACGAACTCGCCGCGCGACACCGAGTCCACCCAGAGCGTGGCGCGCTCCACCGAGGGCGCGCGTGGCTCCAGGCGGGTGAGTGCCACGGTGGCGATGACGAGGGCGAGGATGCCGGCGCCGATGAGCAGATTACGGCGTCGTTTCGGCTGGGGAGCGCGGGCGATGTCCAAGCGAACGGTCCGGGAAGTGGAGTGGAATCACGATCGGGTCGCCTTCTCCTAAGGGAAGGACCGTGCCGTTCCGTTACCGGTGTCATCTCGTTGTGGTGTAATGGTTTGGGATGTGATCGCCAGGGCGGTGCGGGCGCCGCTTGCCCGTCTGTGGGAATCGTCGTCCCGGAACCGGACACCTGCGGCGAGCGCCGCGGCGGCGAAGGCCTGGTCGGGCGCGTAGCTTGGTGTGCGCCCGCATCGTCATCCTGCGCGGCGTGCCGACCGCCCGGCCCGCCCGCCCCGTTCCCCGTCGTGATGCTCCGATCCCGCGTGAACCGCCTCGCCCTCATTCCGCTGACCGCCCTGCTCGCGGCCGCCGCCTGCACGCCGCGGCCCGCGCCGCCAGCCCCCGCGCCCGCGCCGGCCCCCGCGCCCTCGCCGACGCCGGCCCCGGCGCCGCGCCCGGATACCTCGGCCGCGCCGCGCGACACGCTGGCCGCCGTGCGGCCCCGGCCGGCCGTGCCCGACGTTCCTCCTGCTCCCCCACGCGTGGGCGCGGACCGCACGGCGGTGCGCATGGCGCGCGTGGCCGGCGTGGTGCGGGTGTGCGCCGGCGGCGACGTCACGCTGGGCACCGATCTGGGGAGCCGGGTGTACCGCCGCGATCCGGACGCCCTGCTCGCGCCGCTCGCCCCGCTGTTCACCGACGCCGACCTGGTGCTCCTGAACGTGGAAGGGGCCATCGGCGACGGGCCGGCTCCCACGAAGTGCGGCAAGGGCTCCACCGCGTGCTACGCCATGCGCATGCCTCCGTCCGCGGCCGGCGCGCTGCGCCGGGTGGCGCCGACGGCTACCGTGGTGGGCAACCTGGCCAACAACCACGCGCGCGACGCCGGCGCCAGCGGGTTCGCGGAGACCGGCCGCCGGCTGCGCGCCGCGAGCGTGCGGGTGACCGGCGCGGACACGCTGCCCACGGTGGTCGTCACGCCGGCCGGCGACACGGTGGCCGTGCTCGGGTTCGGGACGTCGCCCGGCGGGCCGGACCTCCGGGACCTGGCCGCGGTGCGCCGGCACGTGCGCCGCGCCGCGGAGCGGCACGAGCGGGTGGTGGTCACCATGCACCTGGGCGCCGAGGGTGTGGGCGCGCAGCGCACGCGGCGGGGCAGCGAGCGGTTCCATGGCGCCGATCGCGGCGACCCGGTGGCGTTCGCGCGCGCCGCGGTGGAGTCGGGCGCGGACCTCGTGGTGGGTCACGGCCCGCACGTCATGCGCGCCGCCGAGTGGCAGCGCGACGAGCAGGCGCTGGTGCTCTACTCGCTGGGCAACCTGTTGACGTACGGGCCGTTCAGCATGCGCGAGCCGCTGAATCGCGGGGCGGTGGCCTGCGCGGCGCTCGAGCCGGACGGCGCGGTGTCGCAGGCCATGCTGCGCTCCACGGTGCAGCGCGGCGCTGGCCAGCTGGAGATTGACGGCGAGCTCCGCGCCGCGCAGCTCGTGGACTCGCTGGGCCGCCTGGACTTCCCGCGCACCGGAGCCCGCGTGGGACCCGATGGCGTGCTCGTGAAGCGCGCCGCCCGACCGGTGACCGGCGAGCGGCGCGACTGAGCCGGACGGGATGGACGGACGACGGCGCGCCGGCTACCGCCGGAACTGATACGCCAGCTTGAGGAACAGGCCGTCCGCCTGCGTGCGCAGGTCGCGCATGGCCAGCGGATCGGGCTCGGTGAGGTCCACGGCATAGCCCAGGAAGGCGACCGTGCCGGGGGTGGGCTCGTACGACGCGAGCCCCTCCACGCGCAGGCCGTTGTGCTCGCCGCCGAGCAGGGGAGACGCGTCGCGGTAGAGCGTGCCGCCGCCGGCCGGATCGCGCAGCGCGGCCCGCCGATCGGCCTGGTACTCGCCCACGAGTCGGAAGAAGAGCGCGCGCGTGGGCTGGTACTCCAGGCGCATGCGCGGGATCACGGTGCGCGCGTACTCGCTCTCGTCGCTCACGCGGGTGAGCCGCTGCCATACCAGGCTGGCCTCGCCGCGCAGCTGCGTGGTCGGGCGCACCGCCAGCTCCAGCTCCGCACGCCGCCGGCGTCCCTCCCCGGCCTCGGCGAACAGTGGCACCGCCCCCGTGGCCACCGATGCCTCGGCGCTGAAGGTGCGGAACACGGGCGTCTCCACGCTCACGGTGGCGGAGAGGAGCCCACGCAGGCCGCCGGACGGCGCGAAGGGGACGAAGACATCGGCCGAGGGCGACACGTGGTACCCGACGTAGTCCTCGGGTGCGAAGTCCACGAAGTTGCGGGCGAAGTCCGCCTTCGCCTGCCAGCCGCCGCGGACGCGGAGCGTCGTGTTGACGATCTCGTTCCCCTCGATCGGACCGTCGCCGAGCGCGCCTTCGTCCCACAGATACTGGGGACCGAAGAACGTCGTCACGCTCTCCACGGCGCCGCCCGGTCGGCCGAACCACGTGAGCCGGTTGCGGGCGCCCGCCGACACGATGCCGACGCGCGGGATGAAGCCCGTCTCGGTCCGGAACTGGTCGCCGAACGACTCGATGGAGTAGTGGAAGCCGAACGAGCGGCCGGTGCGGTCGAACACCGCGCTCCAGAACATGTCGCGCTGCGCGTCCGCGCCGCCGGCGGGATCGGTGTTGGATCCGCCGGCCTGCGCCTCGAAGTAGTACTTGCCACCGAACACCAGCCGTGCGTCGGCCGCCGCCACCGTGTTGGCCTGGCCGCCGGCACGCCGATCGGTGAGCGTCACGCCCACCACCGAGCCGGCGCCCACGTCCCGCCGCACGCGCAGCACGTTGAACAGGGGATCGCGCTCACCGTCGCGCCCCTCGTCCAGCGCGCTCAGATACGCCACGCCCCACCCGCCCCACTTGCCGGTGAGCTTGGCGCCGGCCACGGGCTCCACGATCTGCCGCGTGTACACGAGCCGGTTGGGCGACGAGAACAGCTCGATGCCTTCCAGGAAGAAGGGCCGGCGCTCGGCCACGAAGAGGGCGAAGCGCTCGTTGGCGGTGACCAGCCCCGCGTCCGATTCCACCTGGCTGAAATCGGGGTTGATCGTGGCGTCGAGCGCGGCGTTGGCGAAGCCGAAGCGCGCGTTGAGCCCCGCGCTCGTCTCGGCGTCACCTCGATCCAGCTGGCCGCTCCCATCGCGCTGCGCCGAGGATGATGCGGTGACGAAAGGCTGCGCCTCGAGCACGACGCCGCGCTGCAGGTCGCGCAGCCCGGTCATGGTGCCGCTCTGGCCCAGAAAGCTCGCGGAGCCGCGGCGCGCGTTGGTCCACGTGTCCTCGTGGCCCGTGCGCTGCACGTTGCGCAGCACCTGCAGCCCCCAGCGATGCTCGTCGCCGCTGGCGTAGCGCAGGCTCTTGAAGGGGATGCGGACCTCCACCTGCCATCCCCACGGCGTGCGCCGGCCGCGCGAGTCCCACAGGTAGTCGGGGCTCAGGTCCGTGCTGCCGCCGCCCATGCTCCCCGCGCTGCCCGAGCCCTCGCTGCGCATGCCGTCCTGCTGCACGCCCATCGGGTTCACGGCAAAGACGTAGGCGCGACGCGCGTCGTCGAAGGTGTCGAGCAGGAGGGTGACCCGGTCCTCCGAGGCGATGTTGTCGCGGTCGGCCAGGGTGGCACGCACGGCATCGGGGTAGCGGTCGTGCGCCCGGATGCCGAAGTGGATGGCGGTGGGCGAGTACCACACCAGCACCTCGGTGCGCTCCTCGGCGGGCCGGTTGTCCGACGGCCCGTAGCCGTGGAACCCGGTGAGGCGGGTCGCCTGTGCCCAGACGGGCTCATCCAGCTCGCCGTCCACCTGCACCTCCGCCTCGATGCGCGGCACGGAGAACTCGGGCGCTCCAGCGCCGTGGATGGAGTCGAGGCTGGCGGCCTGAAGAAGCGCGACGGCGAGGACGAACGTGGGCATCGGCTCGGGCACCCGACGTTGCCCGAGCCTCGGGTGTCAGGGTGTCAGTGAAGAGAAGGGGCGAAATTGCTGCGCTCGGCGAACGGGCAAGCTAAGCGGCCACGGCCGTTACTGGGAGCGCAGACGTGCGGCTGGATCAGCCGGAGCCCTTCTTTCGCGCGGTGGAGTCGGCGTCGGTGAACAGCCGGCGGACGCCCTTCCACGGCTTGATGCCGGCGTACTTGGGGCGGATGAGCTGGCTCTCCACCACCTTGCCGGCCTTCGTGCTCGCATGCACGAAGCGCCCATCGCCCACGTAGACGCCGATGTGGTCCACTCGCCGGCCGCGGCCGAAGGTCACCAGGTCACCCGGACGCAGGCGCGAGACGTCGCGCTCCACCGTGGAGCCCACCGTGGCCTGCTGGGCGGCCGTGCGCGGCACGTCCACCTGGAGTGCGCTCATGATGTAGCGCACCAGCCCGCTGCAGTCGAACCCCTTGGACGGGGCCGCGCCGCCGAGCACGTAGCGCGTGCCCACCTGGGCGCGCGCCATGGCGACGATGGAGTCACGCAGCGTCTCCGCCGAATTGCTCAGCGCGGAGAGAGGGCCGGTGGGCGGGTTGTTGTCGGCCGGGACCTGCGCATGCAGGGTTCCGGCGAGAGCGAGGGTGGCGGCGAGCGCGGACCATGCGGTCCGGCCCCTCACCACGCGCGCCCCAGGAGCAGTTCGGTCATGAGCGTTGCGTCGAGGGTCCGTCGCGAGGACGGATGGAACCGGGGCAACGTAACGAGCCCCCGTGGCGGACGCGACCCTTTTGGGGATCGTTCGGCTGGGCCGGCCGGCACCCCGGCGCCGCCAGCGCTCACTCCCCGTGGTAGACGCACCCGCTGGTGCACGTCTCCCGCACCTCGACCGCCGCCAGCCCGGGCAGGGCGGAGCGAAGCTCCCGCCAGATCCACTGGGCCAGCACCTCGCTGGTGGGATTCTCCAGTCCGGGGATCTCGTTCAGGTACCTGTGGTCCAGACGATCGTGCAGTGGCCGGAAGGCCGCCTTGAGGTCGCCGAAGTCCATCACCCAGCCGGTGGAGGGGCCCACCGGCCCGCGCACGGTGACGCGCACGTGGAACGAGTGGCCGTGCAGGCGCTCGCACTTGTGGCCCGGCGGCACGTTGGGCAGGCGGTGTGCCGCCTCGAAGCTGAATTCCTTGAAGATCTCCATGCGTGGTGCCTCGGGTCGCTCGTCGCTCCCGCGCGCCGGGGCGGTCACCGGATCCCCAGCAGCTTGTGCGTCTGGATGCTCAGCCGCCACTGCGGATGCGCCAGGCAGTACTCCAGCGCGCGCGCGGTATTCCGTACCACGTCCGGCCCGTCCATGGGCTGCAGGAAGAAGTGCCGGAAGGGGAGGTTGGCATAGCGATCCGGCTCGCCGCCGTCCTGCGGGTACACCAGCTTGAGCTCGTCGCCAGCCTGCAGCACGAGCGGCGCGCCCACCTTGGGGCTCACGCACACCCAGTCCAGCCCGTCGGGCGGGGTCTGGGTGCCGTTGGTCTCCACCGCCACCTCGAAGCCGTGCGCGTGCAGGGCGTCGATGGCCGCGGGGTCCAGTTGCAGCAGCGGCTCCCCGCCGGTGCACACCACCAGCGGCCGCCCGCCCGTGCCCACCGGCCACCGCTGGGCCACGGCGCTCGCCAGCTCCTGGGCGGTGGCGAACTTCCCACCGTCGGGCCCCACGCCCACGAAGTCGGTGTCGCAGAACTGGCAGATGGCCTTCGCCCGGTCCCGCTCGCGCCCCGTCCACAGGTTGCAGCCGGCGAAGCGGCAGAACACCGCCGCCCGCCCGGTGTTGGCGCCCTCGCCCTGCAGGGTGTAGAAGATCTCCTTCACGGTGTACATCAGCTCCACCCCCCCGGCCGAGTCGTGGCGCCGGCGTACCGCGTGGGGTCCTGCACCCCGGCCTCGGCGAACCCGCGCCGCCGGAGCTGGCAGGCGTCGCAGCGGCCACACGCCGCGCCGGAGTGGTCGGGGTCGTAGCAGCTCGTGGTGTCCGCGTAGTCCACGCCCAGCGCCAGCCCCAGCTCGATGATCTCGCGCTTGCTCAGTTGCATCAGCGGCGCGTGGATGCGCAGGCGCCGGCCTCCCTCCACGGCCGCCGCGGTGGCCAGGTTGGCCATCCGCTCGAACGCGTCGATGAAGGCCGGGCGGCAGTCGGGATAGCCGGAGTAGTCCACGGCGTTGACGCCGATGAAGATGGCGCTCGCGCCGAGCACCTCCGCCCAGGCCAGGGCGAAGGAGAGGAAGATGGTGTTGCGCGCCGGCACGTACGTCAGCGGCACCACCCCGTCGGCGAGCGCGGCCTCCGTGCGGTCCTTGGGCACCGCCAGATCGGCGGTGAGCGCCGAGCCGCCGAACGCGCGCAGGTCGATGTCCACCACCCGGAACGCGGACGCGCCGTAGCGTGCCGCCGCCCGCTCTGCCGCGGCGAGCTCGTGGGCGTGCCGCTGCCCGTAGCGAAAGCTCATGGCGTGCACCGCGTACCCCTCGCGCCGGGCGTAGGCGAGGAGCGTGGTGGAATCGAGGCCGCCGCTCAGGAGCAGGACGGCCGGGGGGCGAGGCACGGAGGTGGCAGACACGTGGGCATACGGGGTGAAGCCATTGACAGCACGCAAGCTAGCCGCCGCGTAGGACGGGTGGAACCGCTGCCGGACCGACCCCGTATCGGGGATGGCACAGCTGTCGCACTGAAGGGTACCTTGGGCGTGTCCGGTGCCCGCGCTCCGCGGGCGGACTGGCGCCGTTCCACCTCGATTCCGGGTCTGGTCATGCCGCGCTCTCGCTCTCTGCTGCTGCTCGCTCTCGCCATGTCGGCCGGTGCCTGTGCACGAGGCGGCTCGTCCGCGCCGGCCGGGCCGGTGCGCGGTGGCGCCACCAGCGCCCGTCAGGTGGTGCAGGAGATGCGCGACGAGTGGGGCGGAAAGCTCTACCGCACGCTGACGTTCGTGCAGCACAACACGCGCTATACCAGCACCGGCGGCGAGGAGAAGAGCCAGTGGATGGAATATCAGTCCGTGCCCGGGCGGCTGCGGATCGACTTCCTGCCGGCCGCGAGCCGGAGCGGCCTGCTCATGCGCCACGACACGATCCGCACGTTCGACGCGGGCAAGCTGGCCGCCACGCAGCCGCAGATCCACCCGCTGCTGCTGCTGAGCGCGGACGTGTACGCGCTGCCCGTGGAGCGCACCCTGCGCGCGCTGGACTCCATCAGGATCGACACCACGCTCATCCGCCGGGACGCGTGGCAGGGCATGCCGGTGTACGTGGTGGGCGCGGCGGCCGGTGACACGGCGGCGAGCCAGTTCTGGGTGGACGTGGACTCGCTGCTCGTGCGCCGCATCCTGCAGCACGTCGTGACGCCGGCGGGCCGCGCGATCGTCACCGACTACCACTTCACGTATCAGACCGTGGACGGCGTGCCCGTGCCCAGGGAGATCGTCTTCCTGCGCGATGGCAAGCCGTACTGGCGCGAGGAATACGCCACGGTCCGCGTGAACCCGCCCCTGCCGGACGGGCTGTTCGACCCCGCACGCTGGTCCGACCCGCCGGTGGTTCCGGCCGCAGTGCCGTAGGCGTCGTTCGCAGCTTCACCCATCCATCGCACCACCCGGCCACCGGCGTGGCCCGTGGCGCCGCTCCGATCGCGGCGCTGGCCACGCCTCGCGCGCCATCTGCTCCGTCTTTCGCACGAGCTCGTTTTCGTTCTGCCAGTCCATCTTCCCAACCCTACCGTGATGAAGCTTTACCATCATCTCGCGGCACTCGCCGTAATCACCCTCGCGCCAGCCATCGCGTGCGCGCAGCCGCAGCAGCACGAGTCGCCTCCCGAGCCGCCCACGCTGCCGCGCACGCTCGCGCCGCGCCCCACCACGGCCGCGATCACGCAGCAGGATCTCATGTCGCGGCTGTACCAGTTTGCCGACGACTCCATGCAGGGGCGCGACACCGGCTCCCCCGGCTTCGTGAAGGCCACGGACTACATCGCGCGCGAGCTGGAGCGCCTCGGGCTCCAGCCAGCGGGCGACGACGGCACCTACTTCCAGCGCGTACCGCTGGCGCGTCGCACCATCGACCCGGCCACGTCGCTCACGGTGGGCGGACAGTCGCTGGTGCTGGGCAAGGACTTCGCGCCGGTGAATGGCCGCGGCGTGCCGCGCGCGTTCGACGGCGCCCTGGCGATCTACGGCGGCGAGTTCGGCGCGCCGGCCGGCATCACCGCCGAGCAGGCGGCCGGCAAGGTGGTGGTCTACGCATTGCCGGACGGTGGCCTCACCGCGGTGCCGCGGCTGCGCGCCACCGATGCCGCCGCCAGCGCGGCGGCGGTGTTCCTGGTGGGGCTGGAGCGCGTGTCGCCGGCCATCCGCGAGCGGCTCTCGGCGCCGTCCGTGGGCCTGCCCGCGGCCAGTCAGCCCGCGTCGGCGGCCACGCCGTTCTTCGTGCTCGTCTCGCGCGACGCGGCGGGGCGCCTGCTGGGCGCCGACTGGACCAGTCTCAAGCCCGGCACCACGGGCATCATGGCCAAGGGAGAGATCGTGCTCGCCGAGGAGGAGCTGCCGGCGCGCAACGTGGTGGCCGTGCTGCCGGGATCCGATCCGGTGCTCAAGCACCAGTACGTGGCCATCGGCGCGCACAGCGATCACGTGGGCATGAACGGCACACCCGTGGACCACGACTCGCTGCGGGCGTACAACCGCGCGGCATGGGTGAAGCAGGGAGCGTACGCCGGCCTGCCGGCGCTCACCGCCGCGCAGCGCGCGTCCATCAAGGTGAACGTCGACAGCCTGCGCGCCCTGCGGCCGGCGCGCCTGGACTCCATCTACAATGGCGCGGACGATGATGGCTCCGGCTCCATGGGCGTGCTGGAGATCGCGGAGGCGATGGCGGCGATGCCACGCGCGCCCAAGCGCTCGGTGCTCTTCGTGTGGCATGCCGGCGAGGAGCGCGGCCTGCTGGGCTCCCGCTACGCCGCGGACAACCTTCCGGTGCCACGCGACTCCGTGGTGGCGCAGCTCAACATCGACATGATCGGCCGTGGCAGCACGCCGGCGGACACTCGCGGCGGACAGCCGGGCTACGTGAGCCTGGTGGGCTCGCGGCGCCTCTCCACGCAGCTGGGCGACGTGGTGGAGGAGGTGAACGCGAAGAGCACGGAACCGCTGTACTTCGACTACGGGCTCGACGCCGACGGCCACCCCGAGAACATCTACTGCCGCAGCGATCACTACAACTACGCGCGCTGGGGCGTTCCGGTGGTGTTCTTCTTCACGGGGCTGCATGGCGACTACCACCAGGTGACCGACGAGCCGCAGTACATCGATTACCCGCACTACGCGCGCATCACGCGCTTCATCAACGCGCTCACGCTGCGCCTGGCCAACGATGCCGAGCGGCCGGTGGTGGACCGGGCGAAGCCGGACCCGAACGGGGCGTGCCGGCAGTAGCGCCGGACCGCTGACCGGGCGAGCACCGTCGTCGGGAGTGGACTGCGAGGGGCCGTCGCGATGCGACGGCCCCTCGTGCGTCGGCTGGCTCCGAGGGTGCCGCGGCGAGGCCTCGGTCCCTGGCGCCCCTGGCACTCCGTATGCCCTGCGAAGGCGCACTTGCTCAGCCGCAGATCAGGAGAGTCCGCATGCAGGTGCTGGTGACCGGGGGAACGGGCGTGGTGGGCGAAGCCACGGTGACGCGACTGCTCGCGCACGGGCATCGGGTGCGCGTGCTCTCGCGCCACGCGCGCGACGATGCCCGGCAGTGGCCGGAGGGCGTGGAGCCCTGGCCGGGCGATGTGAGCGACCCGGCGTCGCTCACCGGCGCGGCGGATGGGTGCGAGGCCGTCGTGCATCTGGTGGCGATCGTCCGGGAGACGGGCGGCGCGACCTTCGACGCGGTGAACGTGGTGGGCACCGAGAACGTGGTGCGCGAGGCGGAGCGCGCCGGCGCGCCGCGCTTCGTCTACGTCTCGTCGCTCGGCTGCGACCGCGGCACGTCGGCGTATCACCGCTCCAAGTCCGCGGGCGAGGTGTACACCAGGCGCTATCGCGGCCCGTGGACCATCGTGCGGCTGGCCAACGTCTACGGGCCCGGTGACGAGGTCATCTCACTGCTCCTGCGCTGGGTGCGCACGCTCCCCGCGGTTCCGGTGCTCGACGACGGCGAGGACGAGTTCGAGCCGGTGTGGTGCGAGGACGCGGGCGAGGCGCTCGCGCGGACGGTGGAGCGCGACGACCTCGCCGGGCGCGTGCTCGAGGTGTCGGGCGGCGAGCGCACGTGCATGAACGACGTGGTGAACCGGCTGTGCACGATCACCAATCGCGATCCGTGGCGCATTCCCATTCCGGCCATGCTCGCGGCGCTCGGCACGCGGCTGGGCGCCCGGCTGGGCCTGGACCTGCCGGTGGACGAGGGGCAGCTCCGCATGCTGCTCGAGGGCAACGTGGTGCGCGCGCCCGAAGGCAACGCGCTTCCCGCCGTGCTTGGCGTACAGCCCACCGCGCTCGGCGACGGCTTGCGGCGGCTGGCCGACCGCCAGCTGGAGCAACTGCCGAGCGAGGGCGTGGGCGCGCTGGAGCGCAAGCGGTTCGCGGTGGAGATCGAGGGCAGCCGGCTGAGCGCCGAGGCGCTGTTGGAGCGGGTGCGGGAGCGGTTCGACGAGCTCACGCCGTGGACCATGGAGATGCGTGCGGAGCCGGGCACACCCACCGTGGTGGAGGAGGGCGCCACGCTCACCATGACGCTGCCCATGCGTGGCAACATCCAGGTACGGGTGCAGGAGGTGACGCCGCGGCGCATGACGCTGGTCACGCTGCAGGGCCACCCGCTGGCCGGCGCGGTGCGGCTGTTGAGCGAGCCGCGCGGCGACCGGGTGCGCTTCGAGGTGCAGGTGCTCGACCGTCCGGCGACGATTGCCGACTGGCTGATGATGAACCCGGTGGGCGGCCAGATGCAGAGCGCCACGTGGCAGTCGCTGCTGGAGCGCGTGGTGGCCGAGAGCGGCGGCAGGGTGCCGGACGGGCTGGAACAGGAGAGCGACACGCTGGACGGGGACGAGGCGAGCAGGGTGGAGCAGTGGATGGCCGCGCTGGTACGGCAGCGTCGGCGCGCCGCGCGGCAGGAGGAGGGTCCCCCCGAGCGCGACCAGCCCGCAGCGCGTCCCATCGCCGAGCCGGCGACATCGCCGGCCATTCGCTCCACGTCACCCGGGCAAGCGGGGCCCAACCCGAGCGCGCGCGAGGAGCGGCCGTCCGCGCAGTAACCGGACTGGGCCATAAAACCGTGCCCAATAATGTCTTGCGGGCCCGCGCCTTGCGAACGCACATTCATGGGCCGGGATGCGCGCTGGTCCGCAGGAGCGCTGGCGCGGCCGGTCTGGAGCGGGTCCGTGTCCCGAATCGCCACACGTCGCTGCAGGGGAGGAGTCGCTCGTGAGAATTCGAACGTCAGTAGTGCCGGTGGTCATCGCACTCGCGGGTGCCCTGCTGCTTCCCTCGAGCGCCCGGGCGCAATTCGGTCCGGTGGGCGGCGTGTGGACCGCCGCCGGGTCCACGATCAACTTCACGTTCATCTCGCGCTCGGCAGCGTATCACCACGAGCTCCGGCTCTACGCCGTGGGCGACACGCCGACACCGGTCTCCGACGTGGTCTTCGCCACGCCGCCGGCTCCGGGCGCGGGAAGCACCGTGACGGTCGCGGTGACCAAGGGCCAGCAGTACATCCTGGGACTCGCCGTCGCGGAGAACGGGACCATCTTCTTCAGCGATGGCACGTCGAGTCCGAGCGAGGGGCTGGGCGCGTCGTCCAACTACATGCTCGAGGCGATCACCGCGGACGGCGTCCAGATGCTGGTCTCCATCGAGGACAAGCTGCAGCGCGTGTCGGACGAGGACTTCAACGACATGATCCTCCAGGTGGAGAACGTCACGCACTCGCCGGAGCCGGCCACGCTCGCGCTCCTCGGCACCGGGCTCGTGATGCTCGCCGCCGGGATGCGCCGTCGCCGCCTGGGCTGATCCGGTCGGCGCCATCCAGCGGCACGATCAAGCGGGCCGCTCTCCGGTGAGAGCGGCCCGCTGTGTTCGCGCGGGACTACGCGGTGGGACTGCGACGCGGGACTGCGACGCGGGTCTACGAGACGCGGCGGTCGGCGGCGGGCGCGGCGGGGTCCACGA
>DATANT010000358.1:0-2566 GCA_036266115.1 Gemmatimonadaceae bacterium
GGCCCCGGCATGGTGGTCCCGCGGACGCCGGTCACCCCCGAGGACAGTGCGCTGGCGGCCGCGCAGTCGGTGGCGATGGTCGCGTTCCTCGAGCGGCCCGAGATCGCCGCCGAGCTGCGGCGCCACGGACTCGATGGCAACGTGAGTGCGCTGTCGGACGCGCAGCTGACCGCGGCGTGGCGTATTCAATTCGCCGGGGCGAACCTGTACCACGTCGACCGATGGCGTCGGGTGAAGGGCGGACAGGTCTTCTGGAGCCGCGCCGCCGCGGAAGCCTCCGCCCGCAGCATGCCGGCGACCTACGACTTCGTGCCGGCGCTCAAGGCTCACCGCTGCCCGGTGTGGGTGATCGTCGGGGACCACGATTTCGGCACCGGCACCGTCGCGCTGCAGCGGCACTGGGTGCGCGAGGTGCCCACGGCGCGGCTCGTCGTGATCGAGCGCGCGGGGCACGAGGCGTGGATCGACGCGCCGGAGGAGTTCCGGCGGGTGTTCGGGGAGGCGGTGGGGAGTGCGGTGAGGTGTGCGGGGGCGGGGGCGGGGAGCGGGGCGAGGCGGGACGGCGTTGGCGGTGAGGGTTGGTGAGACCCGAAGCGGAGAGCACGATGACCGCCGGTTAGCACCTTGAGAAGTCACACAATAGTGATACATTTTGCCATATCACGCGTCGCATCCGGTGTCTCACGGAGGAACCATGTTGCTGAAGACGAAGACCCGGATGCAGGGCGGGTCAGTAATCGCGACGCTGCCTGCCGAGGTCGCCAGGCGGCTCGCCATCCAGCCGGGGCAGATGCTCTACTGGCGGGAGTCGGGCCCGGGCACCTACACCGTCTCCGCGCTCGACCCCGCCCAGTCAGAGGCGCTCGAAGCGATGGAAGAGGCGATCGACCAGTACCGCGAGGTGTTCGCCGCCCTCGCGAAGTGAGTGATCAGAAGCGCGAGCCGATCTGGATCCCGCTCGGCACGCTGCATCTGCTCCACGACCGGCAGGTCGAGCTGTTCGGTGGGCTGCCCGGTGTCCGCGACGAGGGTGCGATCGAGAGCGCCCTCGCTCGGCCACTCAAGGCCTGGGCGTATGGCCGGGCCACTGACCTTGAGGCGCTTGCCGCCACCTATCTCTGTGCGCTCGTCCAGCAGCAGGGTTACCTGGATGGGAACAAGCGGACGGCACTGGCGGCAATGCTGGTCTTCCTGAAGCTCAACGGACGAACGATCAGGGCACCAGGGCCGGAGCTGTATGCGGTGGTGATGGCCGCGGCCAGAAACGAGATCGGGGTGGAGCAGGTGGCGGAGTGGATACGGCGGTACGGGTGAGAGCTACGTGTTGGCTGCGTGCCGTACGTCGAGGCGCGGGCCGTCAGCCGCTCGCCAGTACTACCCGCTTCCAGCACGGCACTGCTCGTGTGGTGAGCGAAGTGCGGTGTCCCTGATCGGGTGAGCAGGCAATCTCGCCATGCCCCGCATCCCCGTGGCAGCGTGACCGCCCCCCTCCCCCTCACCCCGCCGCCCCCACCCCCCACAACGCCCCCACCGCCAACCCCACCTTCCTCACCGGCGTGGTAACGGCTCGCCGCCGCACGTTGTCGTACCCGTTCCGCCGGATCGCCCCGTGGATCCCCTCGTACACCGCCGCCGCCACGGCCACCGATCGCCGGAAGCTGACCGGCAGATCCGGGATCGCCTCGCGCGCCACCGCGTAGTCCCGCGACGCCACCGCCATCAGTGCCTCGAGCAGCCCCCGGTACGCCGCATCCACGCGCCGCTCCCCGCGCCGCATCGCGCCGATGTCGTCGGGTGCAAGGCCGTGATCGGAAAGCACATCGAGCGGGAGATACACGCGTCCCTGATCCCAGTCCTCGCCCACGTCGCGCAGGATGTTGGTGAGCTGCATCGCGTGGCCCAGCGCGGCGGCGCGGTCGAGCATCCAGGGGTCGCGCACGCCGTGCAGCTCGGTGAGCCACCGGCCCACGACGCCCGCCACGCGGTAGGTATAGATGCGGAGCGCGGCGGCATCGTGGTACGGCGCGAAGCGCAGGTCGCTGCGCACCCCCGCCACCAGCTCGGCGGCGTACACGAACGGGATCCCGCGCTCGGCCATCTCCGCCATCACCCGGTCCACCAGCGCGATGCCGCACGCGTGGCCGGCGTACGCGCCCCGCGCGCAGGCCAGCCACGCGTCCAGGTTGGCCTCGGCGGTCGCGTCGCCGTCGGTGGCGGCGTCCACGAGGTCGTCGGTGAAGCGGCACCAGGCATAGACGCGCGCCACGCGGTCGCGCTCCGCGCCCCGCAGCAGCATGGCGGCGAAGCGGAACGAGCGCGCGTGTCGCGCCATGTAGGACGCCGGCGTCGCGAGCTCGCGGAGCGCCGGCAGCGCGGGAAGGTCGCCTAGGTAGCGCAGGTCGCCGCGCGGCGCCGGCGGCTGGAGGCGCGGAAGCGCGAGGGTCTCCGGCGTCATGCGCCCACCGCCCTGCGAGGCGCCGGCGCGGTGCGCGGGACGCGAGTGACCAGCCAGCAGAGCACGAGCGCCGCGACGGTCGCGGCGACCGCGCCCCGGAGCCCCGCCGCC
>DATANT010000359.1:0-3924 GCA_036266115.1 Gemmatimonadaceae bacterium
CCGTCCACCTTGCGCCGGATGCGGCTCAGGTACACGTCGAGCACGTTGGAGGTGGGGTCGTGGTTCTCGTCCCAGACATGCCCCGTGAGCTCCGCACGGCTCACCACCCGCCCGGGGCTGCGTGCGAGGTACTCGAGAAAGACGTACTCCCGTGCGGTGAGGGAGATCGTCCGCCCGCGTCGCGTGACCTGATGGCTGCGCGTGTCGATGGCCAGGTCGCCGACCACGAGGGTCGTGGGAAGGACATCGCCGCGGCGGCGCAACAGCGCGCGGATGCGCGCGAGCAGCTCGTCGAACGCGAACGGCTTGGTGAGGTAGTCGTCGGCGCCGGTGTCGAGCCCCGTGATGCGGTCCTGCACCGCGTCACGCGCGGTGAGGAGCAGGATGGGCACGTGCGAGCCACGCCTCCGCAGCTCACGGCATACGTCGAGCCCATCGCGCCGTGGCATGAGCACGTCGAGCACCAGCACGTCGTAGTCGTGCACCGCGGCCTGCACGAGCGCGCGCTCGCCGTCGGACACCGCGTCCACGGCGAAGGCCTGCTCGCGAAGCCCGCGCGCGAGCACCTCGCGGAGCTGCTGGTCGTCTTCGGCGAGCAGGAGACGCATGAGGATGGCGGCGGGTCGTGAGACGACGCCTGGCGCCCCGGCCAGAGGCGCCGCCTCCGGTCAAGATAGCGCCGGTCCGGCCGGGTGGATACGCTCGAGCTCACGGCTCGCCGTGGCCGTCGCGATGCCGCCCCTGCTCGAGCCAGGGCGTGATGCTGAGCGCCACGACGGGCCCGGTGCGCAGGCCGGCGGAGCGGATCACCGGATAGCCGACGTCGAGGCGCGCGGTCGCCCGGCCGAGGCGCGTGGGCGCGAGCCGGAGCCCGAGCCCCACCATCCCGACGTCGAGACGCTCGAGCTCCCCCAGCGCATCGCGCGAGAATGCCGCGACGTCCACGCCCGGCGCGATCGCGGGATCCCAACGCGTGGAGGCCGCCATGAAGGCGGCGCCATCGAGCGTCCACGAGCGCGTGATGGCATGCAAGCGCACCTCGCGCTCCACGGAGAGCCCCACCACGGCCTGGGCGAGCGACGCCCGCGATGGCAGCGCCGCGGCCGTCGGGTCGGCCGTCACCATGGCGCGGAAGTCCGGGTCGGGATCGAACAGCCGCTCGACGGCGAGGCGCGTGAGCCACAGCCCGCGCGGCGCGGCGCGGTAATAGGCGGCGCTGCCGCGCAGCACACCGGCGGACCAGTCGCCCGGCGTGCGATAGCCGGACGCCCAGAGGTCGGTGACGAGCAGTGACCGCGGATCGGGGCGCCAGATGCGACCGCCCCAGAGATCGACGTGCGCGACGGGCGTGCCGGCCGCGGTCTCCCGCCCGAGGCCCACGAGCGCGTCGTACTCGAGCGCGAGCGGCACGTCCACGAGCGCATCGGCGGGAAGGAGCCAGGTGAGCGTGTCGAACGCGACGGAGCGCTGGCGCACGCCCACGTCGAGCGCGGCGAGCTCACGTCGCACCGCGCCCGGTCCCAGCCGCGGCAGGTCCGCCGCTGCCACGAGGCCGGCGTGCTCGTACTCCACGCCACCCTGGAGCGAGGTGGTCGCGCGCTCGGACAACCCCACCCGGTGCTCCAGCAGCACGCCGGCGCGCGCGCGGCGAAACCGCTCGCCGATGGCCGGGGCCGTGGTGGGTACGCCGGCCTGCGCGACACTCACGACCGGCGTGTAGGACGACTGCGCGACGAAGAGCTCGTAGCGCCACGGGTCGATCACGCTTCGCTCGCGCCTGGCGAGTGTGGCGGACCATTCGCCGCCATCGCCGTACCGGCTCGCCGACAGTGAGAGCAGCGTGCGACCGCCGAATGCCGCCGGGTCGCGCAGCAGCGCGCCCACACCCACGCGCCCACGATCGGAGCGCAGGCTGAGCGCCGCCTCGCGCCCGCGGCCGAGCAGGTTGCGCTCCCTCAGCTCGAGGGCCGCCGACGAGGAGCGGACCTGCACGTTGGGCTTGGTGCTCCAGAGGTCCTGCGTGGTGACCGTGAGCTCCACCGGGCCGCCGCAGTCGGGCGCGCGTATCTCGGCGTCCGCGAGGAGGTTCAGGGCCCGGAGCCGCCGCAGCGACTCCGCGACGCGGAGCGTGTCCACGGTGTCGCCCGCCGCCACCAGGAGCTCGCGCCGCACGGTGGACGGGCGCGTCCGCACGTGGAGCACCCCGAGGTGCGCCGCCGGTCCGGGAAGCGGGTCCGGGTCGGCGGTGACCACGTGCACAGCGGCGATGGGCCGCCCGGACAGCGCGGCGAGCGACGTGCGCGACGACACCGTGTCGCACACCTGGGCGCGGGCCGCCGCCCACGGAGCGACGAGCAGCGCGGCGCCCAGAAGACGCGCGGCCGTGGACTGTGAGAGCGTCGACATGCGCGGTGCCTTGCTGATGGTGAGCGACGGCGAGGCTCGGAGCCAGGACGCGATGGGAGGGTGCGAACGCGCGAGCGGGTGGGAGGAACGTCCATGGCCAAGTCTAGGGCGCGAACCTGAACGGGACCTGAACGGCGCGTGAGGGCACTGGCGCACGGCACGTGTCAGGTTGCTGTAAGGTTGCGCGGGACATCCTGCGGTCGCACGCCGGCACGTGGTCGCACCTCCTCGGGACGGGCTCCGCGGAGCTCGTCACAGCCGGTTCGCGCGGATGGCTCTTGTCGGGGAGCCCGATGCACGGCACGCGAGGCTCGTGCCTACGGCCATCGAGCGACGCGGAGCGCCAGAACGGGCGCGCGGTGCCATCCGACACTCAGCCTCGCGGAGCCAAGGGTCATGTCCCTCTCGATCAGGGCGAACACACCATCGACGCTCGACCTCACCATAGTGGTGCCGCTCAAGGACGAAGCCGGGAACCTCGAGTGCCTGGCGCGCGAGATCGCGCTGGCGCTGGAGGCGACCACCTACAGCTGGGAGTGCGTCTGGGTGGACGACGGCTCGCGCGACGGCAGCCCGGCGGAACTGCGACGGCTCGCGGCCGCGGATGCCCGCCACCGGGTGCTGACGCTCGACCGCAATCACGGGCAGTCCGCCGCGCTGGCCACCGGCTTCGCGCACGCTCGCGGGCGACTGTTCGCGACGCTCGATGCCGACGGGCAGAGCGATCCGGCGGACCTCCCGCGTCTCGCCGACCAACTGCTCGCCAACGGCCTGGATCTGGTGAACGGCTGGCGCGTGCACCGGCACGACAGCCGGATCCGCAAGCTCTCGTCCCGCGTGGCCAACGACTTTCGCAACCGGCTCACCGACGATGCGGTGCACGACGTGGGCTGCGCGGTGCGCGTGATGCGCCGCGAGGTGGTGGACGGCATTCCGCTCTTCCACGGCGCGCACCGCTTTCTCCCCACGCTGGTTCGGATGAACGGCTTCTCGCGGATGGCCGAGGTGCCGGTCCATCATCGGCCGCGGGGGGCCGGGATCTCGAAGTACGGCATCCGGAACCGACTCTGGGTGGGCATTGGCGACACGCTGATGATCCGCTGGCTGCGGCGGCGTGCGGTGGCCCCCGTCACGCTGCGCGTCGAGGCCGCCGCGCCGCGCGAGTGGACGGCGCCGATCACATCCACTCGCGGCTGGCCGCGCGCGGCGGAGGTGGAGGCATGACGACCTTCTGGCTCGGTGTCGGCCTGCTCGGCCAGGCCGCCTTCTCCGGACGCTTCCTGATGCAGTGGCTCGCCAGCGAGCGTGCCGGCCGCAGCGTGATCCCGTTCTCGTTCTGGCTGCTGAGTCTCGTCGGCTCCTCCCTGTTGCTCATCTATGCCATCTATCGCCGGGATCCGGTCTTCATCCTGGGGCAGGCCACGGGGTTCGCCATCTACATTCGCAACGTGGTCCTGATCCGGCGACAGCTGCCGCGCACGCCGCGCGCCGAGGGCAGCGGGGCATGAGCCGACGGGT
>DATANT010000360.1:0-5127 GCA_036266115.1 Gemmatimonadaceae bacterium
CGGATGGCTCATGGGAAGTGCACTACTGGGCTCCCCGCACCACGCCCGTGCTCGGCGCCGACGGCGCGGTGCGCTATCTCCTGCATCAGACGGAGGACGTGACCGAGCACGCGCTCGAGCACGAGGCGACCGCGGCCGCCGAGCGCCGGGCGGCGGAGCTGTGGGCGGTGCTCGAGAGTATGAGCGACGCGGTGTACATCGGCACGGCCGAGGGCATCACCCTGGCAAACCAGCAGGCGCTCGACCAGCTCGGCTTCGCCACGCGCGAGGAGCTCGACCGGCACATCGGCACGCTCGCCGAGGAGATCCAGACGCGCGATGCGGAGACCGGCGAGTGGATCCCGGCGGAGCGCCAGGCCTTCGCCCGCGCGCTCGCCGGCGAGCGGGTGGTGCAGGACGTGCGCGTGCGACATCGCACGACGGGGGAGGACCGCGTGGTGCGCTGCACCGCGGCGCCGGTGGTGGTGGACGGCCGCGTGATTGCCGCGGTAGCGGTGAACGCGGACGTGACCGATGTCCGGCGCGTGCTGGCCGAGCGCGAGCAGCTCCTGGTGGCGGAGCGCGCCGCCCGGGCCGACGCCGAGGCCGCGCGCCTCGCCGCCGAACGCGCCCGGCGCGAAGCCGACGAGGCGAACCAGGCGAAGTCGTCGTTCCTGGCCACCATGAGCCACGAGATCCGCACGCCCATCAACGCCATCGTGGGCTACGCGCAGCTCATCGAGCTCGGCGTCGCAGGTCCGGTGACGGAGCAGCAGCGCAGCTACCTGGCGCGGCTCGCCGCGACGAGCGATCACCTGCGCGGCCTGGTGGACGACGTGCTGGATCTCGCCAAGATCGACGCCGCTGGCATGGCGGTCGTGCGGGAATTCGGCCGCACCGGCGCGCTCGTCGCGTCCGCGCTGGACCTCGTGCGCCCGCAGGCCAGCGCCCGGGGAATCCGCCTCGTCGACGGCCGGCCCGGGGATCTCGGGGAGCCGTTCGTGGGTGACGAGCACCGCGTGCGCCAGATCCTGGCGAACCTGCTCTCCAACGCGGTGAAGTTCACCGAGGTGGATGGCACGGTGACAATCACCTGCGGCACGCAGCACGCGACGCCGCCCGCGGCGGCGCTCCGCGGTGGCGGGCCATGGACCTTCGTCCGGGTCAAGGATTCGGGCATCGGCATCGCGCCGGCGGAGCAGGCTCGCGTGTTCGAGCCATTCCACCAGGTGGAGGGCGGCCACACCCGCCAGCAGGGCGGCACGGGGCTGGGCCTCGCGATCAGCCGCCGGCTCGCGCGTCTCATGGGCGGCGACGTGACGCTCGAGAGCACGCCCGGACACGGCGCCACGTTCACGCTCTGGCTGCCCGCCGCCCAGGCGGGCGACCCCGAACGCGAAGGGGAGAGCGCGATCGCACGGGGCGCGCGGGCGCGCCAGGAGCCCGGCGAGGCGCGCGTGTATGGGCTCGCGGAGATCGGCACGCACCTGCGCGAGCGGATCGAGGACGTGATCGCGGCCTATGCGGCGCGCATGCGCGCCGATCCCGCCCTTCCCGGAGCAGCGCACCTCCGGCGCTCGGAGCTCGAGGACCACCAGCTCAGCTTCCTGGCCGACGTGGCGCAGACGCTCGTGGTGATCGAGGAGGCCGGCGGTCCGGACCCCGACCTGCTGCGCGACGGCAGCACCATCCAGCGCATCGTCGCGGAGTTGCACGGTGCGCTGCGGCAGCGGCACGGGTGGACCGAAGCTCAGCTCACCCTGGAGTACACGATCCTCGGCGAGGAGATCGCGAGCGTGGTGCGGCGCCGCGTGCAGGAGGGCCTGGGTGACGTGTCGCTCGCGCTCGAGGTGCTCGGCCGCCTGGTGGAGCGGGCGCACGCCATCGGCCTCGCCGCACTGCGCCGGGCCGCCGAGAGCGAACGCGCGGTGCAGGGCTGACGTCGCACCGGCCTTCGCCTCAGGCGCGGGGCAGCGTCAAGGTGAAGGCGCTGCCCTCGCCGGACGTGCTCTCCACCACGAGCTCACCGCGCATGGCCAGCGCGAGATCCCGGCTGATCGCGAGGCCCAGGCCCACCCCGTCCTGCGGCCGCTTCAGCTCCCGATTGATCTGCACGAACGGCTCGAAGATCACCTCGAGCTGCTCCGCCGGAATGCCCACCCCGGTGTCGGTCACGCGGAGCGCGACGTGCTTGTCACGCGCGAAGCACTCCACGGTGATGCGCCCGCCGGGGTCCGTGAACTTGATGGCGTTGGACACCAGGTTCGCGAGCACCTGCTGCACCTTCTCCCGGTCGGCCCACACCGCCACGCCCGGCGGGCCCTCGTCGATGTGGCACGTGACACCCTTGGCGGCGATCTGCGGCTCCGTGAGCGAGCGGATCGTCTCGAGGATCTCGTGCACCGACACCGCCGCCAGCTGGAACGTGACGTGCCCCGCCTCGAGGCGGGCGAAGTTCATGATGTCGTTGATGAGCCCCAGCAGATGGACCTGGCTCCGCCGGATCTTGCCCAGGTCCTCGGCCTGCGCCGGCGTCACCGGTCCGCGGAGACCCATCTCGAGGAGCTCCGCGTAGCCGCCAATGGCGTTGAGCGGCGTGCGCAGCTCGTGGCTCATGGTCGCCAGGAACTGCGCCTTCGTGGCGTTCGCCACCTCGGCGCGGGCACGCGCGACCTGTTCCTCCGCGAGCTGGCGGGCGGCATCCTCGGCCCCGCGCCGCGCCGTGATGTCCACGCCGAACAGCACGATCGCCGTCAGGTTGCGCCGCTCGTCGTAGCGGTTGGCGGAGTTCCAGGCTATCCACCGCACCCCGCCGTCGGCGGCGCGCAGCGGCAGCTCGATCCCGGTCACATCGCCACGCCGCAGGCGCCGCAGGAGCTTCTCGGCATCCGCGCGATGATCCGGGCCCACGAGGGCGTCCATCCAGCCTGGCCGCTGGATCGTGTCTGCCGGATGGCCCAGGATGGTACGCACCGCGTCGTTCGCGAACAGGATGTCGCCGGCGGGACTCAGCTCGGCGACGATGAGTGGCGCCCGCGTGACGAGGTCGCGGTAGCGCGCCTCCGACCGCGCGAGTGCGTCCTGCGCTCGGCTGAGGAAGATGGGCGCCGCCGTCGCCGGATCCACCACCGCGTCGATCTCGCCGGCGGCGAGCGCCTGGATCGCGTCCTCCGTCTCGCTCAGACGCCGCACCAGGCGCTCCACCTGCACGCGGTACGCGGCCGACGCATCGGAGCTCACCGCGCCATTGCCATCGGCGCACGCAGACGGGGCCCAGGCTGCCTCCGCGCATCCGTCCGTGCTCTCAGGTGCCCGCCCATCGGCGAGTCGGGCGCCGTCCGGTCGATCGGGTGTCATGCTCCGGTCCACCGTCACCGGACGCGGGTGCTCGTGCGCGTGGCGCGTCTCGTCATCGGAGATGGCCATGCTGCTAGCTCACCGTTGGGAGGGTGGTGGCGGGCGGCGTAGCGTCCAGGCCGAGCGCGAGCGCCACGGCCGCGCCGTCGCTGAGCGCGCCCACGATGGTGCAGGTGGGCGCTGGGCCCAGCTTGAGCAGGGTGGGGGTCACCAGCACGCCATCGCGGAGCGCGCGCTGCGGCTCGCGGATGCAGTCCACGATCTCGACGGCGGCGTCCTGCGCGCCGGCCGTCGCCAGCAGCGCGCGGAGATTCGCCTGCGCGTGCACGGAGTTGGGCGCCGCGGCGGCGATGTAGAGGCGCAGCACCAGCCGACGGCGCGGCGCGGCGGGCGCGTCCGCGCCGCTGGCTGCGCTGTCGGCGCCGTCCACGGGCGTGAGATTCCGATCCGGCTGATCCGCCGGCGGCATGGCCACACTCACTGTCGCCTCTCCCCGCCACGGCGGTCGCCTGACTGGGCGGACGTCGATGCGCCGTCGGCCCAGCGCAGCCGCGCCAGCTCGTCCCGGCTGGTGAGCCGGTGATCGACGCGCGCCGTCTCGTCGTGCTCGATCTGCTCGCGCTCGGCGCGCCGCGCGTCGAGCTCGCGCTGCAGTGTCGCGATCCGGGCCGCGAGGTCCGCCTCGGCCTGCTCCACCTGGCGACGGCGGCGGCTGGCCTCGACCACCCGCCGCCGTTCGGCCTCCCGCACCTCGGCCTCCCGCTCCCAGCGGGCGGTGCCCACCAGCACCTCGCCGCCGGCGGTGTACACGTCGGCCAGGCTCACGCCGTCGTCGCTCAGGAGCAGCTCCCGCACCTGGTTGGAGTGGCTCGTGCCGCGCGACTTCACGATGGTGAGGGTCCGGTTGCGCTCGCCCCCTCGCACCACATAGGCGAGATGGATCCAGGTGTCGGCGATCGTGGAGATCTCCATCGCCGTCGCCTCGTCGTTCGGCGCATCGCCGGCGAGGAGGCTCGTGCAGAGCACGCTGATGCCGAGCGCCTTCGCGTAGTCGAGCAGGCGCAGCGACGCGTGCAGCGCGGCCACGTGCGCGCCGGACTTCGCGAGCGCCGAGATCGGGTCGAGAACGAGCACCGCGGGGCGCAGCTCCGCGAGCTGGCGCTGCAGGTCGATGAGGTGCTGCTCCACGCCGCGCGACTGCGTGCGCACGGAGTACATCTGCAGGTGGCCCACGGCGACGTGCGGCGCGAGGTCGATCCCCACCGACTGCAGGTTGCGGACGATCTGGTCGGCGGCCTCGTCGAAGCTCACGTAGAGGGCGCGCTCGCCGCGGGCGCAGGCCGCCGCCACGAAGGCCCCGGTGAGCGTGGTCTTGGCCGTGCCCGGGGCGCCGGTGATCAGCGCGCTCGAGCCGCGGTAGTAGCCCCCCGCGAGCATGTCGTCGAGCCGCGCGACGCCCGTGGAGACGCGCTCGTTGAACACCGGGTGGTCGAGCGCCGCGGTGCCGAACGTCGACACCTTGAGGCCCGTGTCCGCGATGATGAGGGGGAACTCGTTCTCGCTGAAGCCCGAGCCGCGGTACTTCAACACCCGCACGCTGCGGCTCGCCACGCGGTCCGACAGTCGCTGCTGGAAGTGGACGACACAGTCCACCATGAACTGCATGAACGCATAGCGTTCGGTGGTCGAGCGGTCGGACGCGTCGGCCTTGGCCGTGATGATGCCCGTGACGCCGCGCCGCTGCAGCCACTCGTACAGCCGGTAGATCTCGCGCCGCTCGACGGCGGGATC
>DATANT010000361.1:0-10225 GCA_036266115.1 Gemmatimonadaceae bacterium
GCGTACTCGCGCGCGACGCCGTCCCGATCGGCGGCGAGGGTCATCGCGTCCCGCAGGGTGACGGTCGGCGTTCCGGCCACGTCCTGGGCGTCCACCGTCCCCAGCCCGCCGGGCGAGGCGAGGCGGATGGCGGCGTACACCTCCGCGGCGTCCGCGACGGTGGTGGCGGCGAGCACGGCCCACACCCGATCGCGGAGCGCGCCGGAGGGCGCGGCGCCACGCTCATCGAGCGCGGCGCGCGCGAGCGGCGCGAGCAGGAGGATCATGCCGAGGTTGGTGTTGGAGCGCGTCCAGCGTCGCGTGCGCTCCACCGCGGCCTGGATGGTGGCGCCGAGCGGCCGCTGCCCGGCGAGCGCCAGCTCCGGACCCATCGCCACCGCGCTGGCCAGGAAGTCCTCGTAGCCGGCGTCGGCGAACGGCGCGCCGGGGTACACGTTGCCGGGCTTGGGCGCGCTGGCCTCCAGCAGGCAGGCCAGCTGCGCCGCGCTCGCGACGTCGTGGGCCGCGGCCGCGTCGAACGAGAAGAGAGCGGCGTCGCTCGTCGTCATGCTCCACACCTGGCCTCGAGGTGCGCCACGATCGCGGCCGCGACGTTCACCGCGATCACCCCCTGCAGCCCCTCCCACCCGGGAATCCCGTTCACTTCGAGCACATATACCGTGCCGTCGCGCGCGGGGAGCAGGTCCACGCCGGCGTAGTCGGCGCCCACCGCGTGCGCCGCCCGGCACGCCAGGCTGGCCCACGCCGGCGGGAGCTCCACCGCGCGCGCCCGGCCGCCCCGGGCGAGGTTCGTGCGCCACCCCGGCGAGCGGCGCTCGATGGCGCCCAGCACGCGCCCGCCCACCACGAACGCGCGCACGTCGTGGCCGTCGTGATCGATGGTGCGCTGCAGGTAGAACACGCTCCGCATCATGTCGAGCGCGCGGAACACGCGGAACGCCATGTCCGCGTCGGTCACCCGCATCATCCCGAGCCCCATGGAGCCGAAGAGCGGCTTCACGATCACGTCGCCCATGGCGCCGAAGGCGGCGAGCGCGTCGTCGAGCTGCTCGCACACCACGGTCTCCGGCGTCGGCAGCCCCGCTTCCTGCAGCAGCGCGGACGTGTAGAACTTGTCCACGGTGCGCTCGATGGCGCGCGGCGAGTTGACCACGGGAACGCCGCGCTCCTCCAGCCAGTGCAGCGCGTCCACGCGGTAGATGATCTGCTCCAGGGAGCCGTGGGGGACGATGCGCGCGAGCACCGCGTCGGCGCGGTGGATGGCCGCGCCGTCGCTGGACAGCCCGCAGGCCGCGCTCCCCGTGCCCAGGCGCGCGATGGCGTGCTCGTAGGGCAGCACCACGCCCTCGTGGCCGGCGGCGCCGAGGGCGCGGCACAGCTCCTCGGTGTGCCATCCCCGCCGGGCGCTCAGGATCGCGATGCGCATGCGTCAGGCGCCCGACAGGGAATCGCCGAGCACCTCCGGGTCGAGGCGGCCGCCGTGGAACGTGCGGCCGCTCGTCGCGCTCGTCAGCCACACCTCGCCCGGGCTGAAGAGCAGCGGGTCGATCCTGTAGAAGTCGTTGTCGTACCGCCGGAAGATCTCGAAGAACGGCGTGCCGTAGTCGGTGGAGGCACTCGCCGGCAGCTGCGCCGCCAGCGCCTCGAGCTCGTCGTCGTCCGCGCGCACGGTGAGGCGCGCCTGCCCGCCGTACAGCACGCAGTCGTTGGTCCGGCCGATCGCGCGCAGGTCGTCCCCCGCCACCGGCGGCAGCGGCGCGGTGGCGATCCCGCTCACCACCCGCGTGACGTCGAAGCCGAGCGTGTCCAGCTTGTGCAGCCCGGTCTCGAGCGTGCGGGCCACCACCTGCACGCCGCCCGCGAGACTGGCCGTGGGCGCCACGGCGAACGTGAGCTGCGCCGGCGCGAGCCCCGCCTTGTCGCTCACCCACGCGATCACGTCGTCGGTGGGCAGCCTGCGCGACTCGAGCGCCAGCACGCCGCGCCGCGCGCGCTCCTCGTAGCCCAGCTTGCGGAACAGCTCGCGCTCCACGCGCGCGTGGGCGCGGAGCGGGCCGGAGCCCATGGCGAAGAACCCTCCCACCTGCACGGCCCAGCCGGCGTACTGCGACGCCATGCAGGCGATGGCCGGATGATCGGTCCACACCTGCACGCCGGAATAGCTGTCTGCGCCGATGGTGAGCGGGATGAACGCCACGTGACCCAGCCCACCCATGCACAGCTCGGCCAGCGCGCGTCCCGCGGCGAGGCCGCCCGGTGTCTCCACCCCGCAGTCCAGGATGCGCGCCGCCGTGAGCGACGAGTGCACGAGCACGCGGTGCTCCGCCGCGTGCTGCGCCACGGAGTCGGCGATGACCCAGCTCCGCTCATTCAGCCCGAGCCCGCTCACGTGGCCGCCCACTGCAGGATCTCGCCCCTGCCCAGCTCCGCCATGTCGCCGCTGTAGCGGTGATAGCGCCCGCGCACGTACCGATCGTCGATCGCGAGCGCGTGGCGGCTCCGGAGGTACGTGAGCGTCAGCCGGACGTGCGGCGGCTCGTAGGTGCAGGCATGGCGGTACGTGGGCGCGATCGCCACGCTGCCCACCACCACCAGCGTGCCGCGCTTGCTCCACCGTCCCGCGCCCGCGCCCGCCGAGCCGAGCACGACGAGGCTGCCCGCGATCATCGCGCGCCCCGCGCCCATCCCCACGTCGCCGCAGACGACGATGAGCACGCGCCGGGCCGCCGCTCCCACCAGCGCGCCGGCGGAGCGCAGGACGACGATCTCCCCGCCGGTGGCGCCGCGCGACGCGCCAGGGCGCGCCGCCCCCAGCCGGTCGCCGGCGCTCCCCTCGCTGCGCAGCACCCCGCCGGCCATCGCCACGCCGGCATCGTCGCCCGCGTCGCCGCGCACCTCGATGGCGCCCGCCGTCATCCCGGCGCCGATCGCATGACCGACGCTGCCCTCGATGCGCAGCGCGCCGCCCCCCATCGCCGTGCCGAGGCCGTGCGCCCACGGCACGTCGCCGTCGATGCGCACCCTGGCGTCGCGGCCGCCGCGCACGGCGAAGAAGTCGCCGAGGGTGGCCATGCGCGCGCCCTGCCACACCGGGAGCGCGGCGATCTCCCGTTCGCCGAGCGCCGCGAAGCGGTCCGGCGCGATGCACTCCGCCTCGATCGACGCGCCGGGAGGTGCGCGCGGAGTGAGCACCACGCCGCCCTCGCTCATGCCGCGCTCCCCGCGCTGGCGCCCGCCGGCCGGGCGAGGATCTCGCGCAGGTGGAAGTGGTGCGGCCCCAGCTTGCCGCCATAGTTGCCGGCCGTGATGCCGTGCACGCCGTCGCGGCACGCGGCGAGCACGCCGGCGCGCGTGGCGTTCGCGATGGCCGCCGCGTCCAGCCCGTCGAGCACGATCTCGAGCACGGCGTTCACGCCGTCGGGGAGCGCCGTGCTGGTCACCGCGCGCAGCGTGGGGCAGAAGGCGTCGTTGGTGGTGGCCGGGGTGCCCCGGTAGCGGCGCGAGCCCACCTTGCTCCCGCTGCGCGCCACGCCGCCGGGAAACGGGAGAATGACGCCGGCCATCCCGGCCATCGCCTGCACGGCCGCCTCCGCGGCCTCCAGCGCGGCGTCGGCGCTGCTCGCGAGGATGATGAAGTTGCCCCCGCCGATGGCCTCCTGCACGCCGAACGTCTCCTGCACGAGGAACTCCCCTTCCATCACCGGGATGCGCCAGAAGCGCGTGCCGCCGATCACCTTGCTCGCCTGGAAGCCGTCGCCGAAGGTGCGCAGCGCTCGCCCCACGGCCACCCGCTCGCCGGCCCCGGCGAGCCCGTCGTAGCAGGCGGTGGTGGGGCAGGTGAGCACCGTCTGGCCGATGCGCTCCACGAGGCGCTTGCCCATCCCCTCGGCGTCCATGGTGAAGACCAGCACGCTCACGCCCGGACGCCCGTCCGGCGTCTCCGACGCGAGGAGCTCCCGCTCGATGGCCGCCTCGCACTTGCACGCGATCACCGACGTGGCGAAGCCGGTGAGCTCGAGCGCCGCCGTGCGCGCCCAGCGGGCATCGCGCGCGGTGATCACGACGCGCGCCGCGCGCATCGTGAACGCCTCGGCGAACGTGTCGTCGATCGTGACGCCGCGGATCTCCATGTCAGGGCCCGCCCACGGCCACCGGAGGGTCGCGCAGCGCGCCCACCGGGTAGTTGGCGAACGACATCGTGCCGTACTGGTCGAGGAAGCGCTCCACGTCGCGCGCGATGCTCGCGTCGTGGCCCGGCCGCACGTGCAGCCGACGTCCCGCGGGCGCGCGGCGGAGCTGCCCCTCCTCCACGACGAGCTGCCCGGCCTTGAGCACGTAGCGCGGCGTCGCGAACATCCGCGCCAGGTCCGCGTCGCGCGCGTAGACGGTGACGTCCGCGTCCGCGCCGACGCCCAGGTGTCCCTTGTTCGCGAGCCCGAGCAGCCGGGCCGGCCCGGCGCGCGTGACGATGGCGATCTCGTGGAGCGTGTACTCGCGGGCCAGGCCGTCCGCGAGCGCGCTGCCGGCGAGCAGCCTGGGGTTCACGCGCGCGAGCTGCTCGTCGCGGTAGGCGCGATCGGCGAGCAGGCGGATGAGCTCCGGGTACGCGGTGAACGAGGCGCCGTTCGGGTGATCCGTGGACAGCACGACGCGCCACGGATCGCTCGCGAGCAGGAAGAGCTCCAGACCCACCGCCCACTGGAGCGCGGCGACGGCCGCGGTCTCCTTGTAGGCATACGGCACGACGCCGCAGCCGGTCTCCAGCTCCACGTCCACGTTCAGCCACTTCCGGCCGCTGCTGGCGTGCAGCAGGTACTCCACCGGCGAGTCGGCGCTGAGGGTGGTGGCCGCGCCGAACATCACCTGCCCCACGTCGCAGCTCACCTCGGGGTGCTCGTTCACGTACGCGATCACCTCGCGCGCGGCCGAGCTCCACTGGCCGCCGGGCTCGCCGCCGTAGCTGTGGAACTGCAGGTGCGTGAAGTGCGCGCGCCGCCCGGCGAGCGCTCGCATGCTCGCGAGCGTGGTGGCGGCGTTGCCGGCCACCCCCAGGTTGTTGCAGTGGACGTGCACCGGATGCGGCAGCGCCAGCGCGGCCGCGGCGTCGGCCAGCGTCTCCAGGATGGCGCGCGGAGTCACGGCCGCGGAGCCCACCGGCGCGTCCAGCTCGCGCAGGTCGCGCCCGCCCGCCTTCCACAGCGCGATGCCACCGGGGTTCACGATCTTCACCGCGTACGCGCCCACCGCGCCCAGCAGCCACGCCACGTAGTCGCGGGCGCGCTCCCGCTCGCCGGCGGCGATGCGCGCCAGCAGGTAGTCGTCGTTGCCCAGCAGCGCGTAGAAGCCCCCGTCCACGATGGGCGTGTCGTCGAGCTGGGCGTGCGCGTAGCGTGCCGACACCGGCGCGACGGCGGCGTCGAACACGGTGGTGTAGCCCAGGCCCGCGTACCGGTAGCCGGTGCTGAAGGTGCTCGGCAGGGTGCCGGCGGTGCCCGAGTACGCGTCGCCCTCGTCGTCGAGCCTCGGGGCGGGCACGGGCTCGCGCTCGTCGGGCAGCAGGAAGCGGCCCTGGTTCACGGCGCTGCTGGCCACGTGCGAGTGGATGTCCACGCCGCCGGGCATCACCACCAGGCCGCGCGCGGGCAGCCGCGGCGCGTCTGGAGGCAGCGTCGCGACGATGCGCCCGTCCTGGATGCAGACGTCGCGCACCTCGCCGTCCACGCCGTTGGCCGGGTCGTGCACCGTGCCGCCGGCAATGCGCAGCCGCTCCGGCGTGCTCATGGCGCGCTCCCCGCCGCGAGCGGCATCGGGCGGCCGCCGAGCGCGGAGCGCAGGGCGCGGAGCACGTCCACCGTGGCCGGCGGGCCTTCCATGGAAGGGCGAAGCGGCAGCGGGATGTCGTCCGCCCGCACCGCCATGCCACCCTCGTGGATGCCGGCCACGCCGGTGTCGATGATCACGGTCGCGCCGAGCGCGTTCTCGCTCGCCCTGGGCCCCACCACGACGCAGGGGATGGTGCGGAGCGCACCGCTCACCGACTCCGGCACGCTGGCCGCCACGCCCACCACGAGCGCGGCGTCGATCTCGCCGCGCTCGAGCATCCGCGCCGCGCCGTCCAGGGGACGGTAGCGGGGCGCGCCGCGCGCCAGATCCACCGCCATCGGAAAGCCGGTGCGCCAGGTGAGCACCGCGTCCGCGCCCATGCGATTGCCGCCGGCGCGCAGCGTGCTCAGGGCGCACCGCGTGGGCCCGTTCAGCGCCTGCGCGAGCGCGATCAGCCCCTCGGCGGCATCCGACGTCCGCCCCGGCACGGGCTCCGCGTCGTGCACGATCACGGCGTAGCGGGCCGCGAGCAGCGTCGTGGCCACGGTGACCGCGTCGGCCACGAGCGTGCCCTCGTTCGTGGCGCCGGCGCCGGGCGCGGCGGGCGGGCGCCCGAGCACAGTCGCGCGCATGATCGCGAGCGCGTCCTCCTCCTCGGCATTCGCGAAGTGGACGCGGACGTCGGCGTCGTCGGGACCACGTGCGTCGCCGACGTCCACGGCGATCACCGTGCGGCTCCGGCGCCCGTCCGGCACCTGCGCGCCCGCCGGCGCGGGGGCCACGCGCGCCCAGTAGCGCGGATAGCGCGCCGCCGGGTCCATGCCCCAGAACACGATGACGTCGCCGCGGTTGCGGATCTCGCCGAAGGTGGCGGCGGCGCGGCCGCGCCGCTGGGCGGCGAGCAGGGACGACAGCACGGTGGAGGTGGAGAGCGTGTCGAGCATCGCGTGCAGCCGGTCGGCGATGGCCGCGCACTCGCCCTGCGCCTCGCAGGACAGGTCGTCCGTCAGGTACACCAGCGGGCGCGCGGCGCGGGCGAGCGTCCGCGCGGCGGCGGCGACCGCCTCCGCCATCGACACGTCGTGCTGCTCCACGCGCGACCGCGCGGGCACCACGCCGTCGCCGAACCAGGCCGCGCCGCGCGGGCAGGCTCGCTCGGCGGCAATGATGCGATCGTCGCGTACGCGCACCGTGATGTCGTCGCAGCCGCAGCCACACCCCAGGCACATGACGTGCTCCACCGCGCGCTCGGCCGCGCTCATGGGGCGTTGGCTGGAGCGGCCGCCAGCGCGCGATAGATGTGAGCCGCGCGGCACTCGAGCGCCGCGTGACACGCCTCCAGGTCCGCGCCGCTGGCGAACGTCGTGCACACCGGCCCGCCGCGAGGGATGCGCTCGCCCGGGCGCGGCACGTCTCGCACGTCGGGGTTTGCCAGCCACCGCTCGGTGCCCGTGGGGCGTTCGGCGCGGCGCGCGTAGACGATCGCCTTGCCCAGGGCGGCCGGCATGCGCCGCCGCGCTCGCGCGAGATCGAACACCGGCAGCTCGCCGGCGCACGCGCGCGCGTGCACGGCGAACACGTTGATGTCGTACGCCCGCTCCACCAGCTCCATGGACGCCGACCAGCGCGGGTTGACCTCGACGGGGATCGGCACGCCGTCGCGCACGACGAAGTCGATGCCGTTGACGCCCACCAGCCCGAACTCCTCGGTGACGGCACGCGCGAGCGCGCCGCCGGCGTCGCACAGCGCGTCGCCCAACGCCGCGTCGCCACCGGTGAGGATGCTGCCGCAGTAGCGAAACCCCGCGGCGCCGAAGGCGCGCCCGCCCACGATCTGCCGCGAGAGGCCGAGCGGGACCGCGCGTACCCCGTCGGCGGCGAACACCACCGATCCCGGCGCGCCGTCCACCCGCTCCTGCAGATACTCGTCGCGGCCGACGGGCGCGCCGGAGCGCCAGGCGCGGATCCCCCGACCGCCGCCCGAGTGGCGCGGCTTCACCAGCCAGTGCGTGGCCGACGGCCGCGCGCCGCGTGCGCGTACGGCGGCCGTCGGCAAGCCGCGCCGGTCGAGCGCGCGGGTGAGCAGGAGCGGGTCCCGCACGCGCACGAGGACCTCGGGCGGGTTCCCCCACAGCGCGCGTCCGGTGGCGAGTGCGCACACCGCGGCCGGATGGTTCTCCAGGTCCGCGACGTACGCCACCGCGTCGCAGTCGATGTCGCGCGAGGCGTTCATGGCTGCCTTCGCGCCGTAGGGGACGCCCAGGTCGCGTGGCAGCGCGATGCTGCGCGCGCCGGCCGGCAGGTCGAGGTCACCGAACGCGTCGACGCAGATCACCCGGAAGCCCGCGCGCGCCGCCGACTGCGCCATGGCGCGGGTGGATACGCCGAGGATCAGCACGCGCGCGCGGGGGGCGGGGGCGGGGGCGGGCATGTCAGGCGAGTCCGAGGCGATGCCGCGCGGTGGACAGTGCGATCACGTACAGGTGGTCGAGCACCGTGCCCGATGCCTCGCGGATGCCGAGCGTCTCCACCAGTGGCTGCTGCGTGCCGCCCGCGAGGCCGTCGGCGATCAGCGCCGCGCCCTGCGCCGCGTGCGTCGCCACCGTGGCGAAGCCGGCCAGGGTGCGCACCGGAGCCTGAACGTGAGCCGCGAGCTGCCCGATGATCGCCTCGCGCACCGCGTCCACGCCCGCCATGCGGCCGGAGAGCAGGATCTCGCGCGGCGCGGGCACCGACGTCAGCATCGTGGCCACCGCCTTGACGGCGCCCTCCACGTACGCATCGAACGCCACGTGCTCGCGCGCCGTGCGCGGCTCGCCGAACCGCTCCGGCGTCACCTGCTCGTCGCCCCACACCGCCGCCGCCCCGCCGCCGAAGACGAGCGACTTGGGAATGGTGCCGGCCAGGAACGCGACCTCCGCGTCCAGCGCGCCCGGTGCCCGGAGCCCCATCGGTCCCGCCGAGCCGCCCGCGCCGTCCACGATCCGCCCGCCGTCCACCGCCAGCGCCGCCGTGAAGGCGCCGCCCAGTTCCAGCAGCACGAACGACACCGCGGAGAGCGGGCACTCCTCGCGCCGCGCCTGCTCCACGATGCCGAGTGCCGCGGCGCACACCTTGTCGGCCGTGCCCAGGTCCACGCGGTTCAACTTGCGGTGCGTGGGGACCGAGGGGAGATGGATGACGCCCGGCGTGAACACCACCCGGAGCCCGGAGGCCGCGAGCGTGCGCGCCAGCGCGCGCAGTCCGCCGATGCCGCCGCCTTCCCCCGGCGCCGCCAGGAAGGCGAGCCGGAGCTCCTCGTCGGTGGCCGCATCGGCGGCGGTGACCGGGAGCCCGTAGCCGGACGGGCCGGCGATGCAATCCGGCGTGGCGCCGCGCTCGAGCAGCGCGATCAGCGCGGCGGGATCGGCGAGCGCGACGGCCGTCGGCAGGGAGCGGTCCAGCACCAGCGCTCCGTCCTCCAGTCCGCAGAGGTCGATGCTCACGGTGCCGGGATCGATGCCGATGGCGCGCGTCATCGGCCGTCACGTCTCCGTTCGCCCGCGCGCGAGCTCCCGGCCCACCTCGGCGATCGTCTCGGCGTCGAGCACGAGGTCGTTGCGCTCGAACAGGCGCGCGATGCACGCCTTGTGCACCCGCATCTTGAGGCCGCCCACGCCCATGGCGCCGAACGTCGTCACACCGTCGCGGCGCGCGCCGTCGTCCGCCGACTCGATGCCCTCGATGCCGAGCGGCGGCACGGCGTTGAGATCCACCGCCACCTCCAGGCCCGGGCGCGCGGCCCACGCCTGCCGCGGCACGAGCTGCACGCCGGCGGGGCCCGCGTTCAGCAGCACCGTCGCGCGCTGGAGCGCCGTGGCGGCCTCGGAGGCGTCGTGCATGGCGACCACGCCAACGGGCGCGCCGAAGCGGGCCTCGATCGCCGCGCTCACGCGCGCGCCGTCCTCCGGATGGCGCGAGGTGATGACCACGTCGGCGCCGGCCTTCGCGAGCAGCCCGGCGGCGCGCGTGCCCACCGGGCCCGTGCCGGCCACCACCACCACGCGCCGTGCGCGCACGTCGTTCACCGCGCCCAGGATCTTCATCACCGCGGCCACCGCGGTCGTGTTCGACCCGTTGGGGTCGAGCATCAGCGAGATGCGGAGCGGCCCGAAGAACGCCTTCTGGGCCGCGGCGAGCAGCGCCTCGCCCACCGCCATGTCGCTGCCGCCGATGAACGCCGCCGTGTTCTGCAGGTGCTTGGGGCCGCGCGTGAAGATCGCGCCGTGGATCAGGTCGCGCACGTCGCCGGGCGTGACGCCGCCGTAGCTCAGCAGCGCGTCGGCGCCGCCGTCATGCGCGACGATGGCGTCGAAGGAGCTGGGCAGCCGCGAGCTGTCGAGCTGCAGCAGGAGCCTGCGCA
>DATANT010000362.1:0-3038 GCA_036266115.1 Gemmatimonadaceae bacterium
CCGAAGTCCGTGTCGGAACCCGGGGCAACCCGGGGCCAAGCGGCCGAAGGCGAGCGCAGTGACTGGGGCGAAGTCGTAACAAGGTAGCCGTAGGGGAACCTGCGGCTGGATCACCTCCTTTCCGGAGCGCCGAGTAGCGCGCCCCTCCAACCGGCCCTCGGGCCCGCGGAGACCGCGTGAAACGCCTCGGATTCGTCGCGCCATCGTACGATACTCCCATTCGATTGCTGTCTTTGACGCAGCCCCTGCATGCCTCGCGGCAGGCAGGGGCTGTCGTCTTTCCCACCATCCAGAACGCGCGCGTCCAGATCGTCCGGGACGTGTGCCGAATCGATTGACTTTGCCAGGAGAGCCGGTTAGCCTTCGCGTTCTCCGAAGGGCCTGTAGCTCAGGTGGTTAGAGCGCACGCCTGATAAGCGTGAGGTCCGAGGTTCAACTCCTCGCAGGCCCATCTCCGAAGCCCGGCCGCATCGCCACCCGCGATGCGGCCGGGCTTTTTTGCGTCCGGACCACTGCCCAGAGTGCGACTGCGGGCCATGACACCGACGCGACCACGCGTATTCGACTTCGATATTGGCCAGTAACTACTCTTGACAACGAGCCGGCAAACCCGAGTATAGGGGGCCGCTAACGGCAGTGGCTGGCAGCGGCTGCAAATCCCCTCACTCGGAGGCCCTGTGCGGAGAAGTCTGTCAGGACTCACACTCGCCGTATTGCTCGCGCTGCCACAAGCAGCGTGGGGGCAGCAGACGCGCGAGATCACCGGAACAGTCACCGTTTCCGGCACCACCGTCCCGCTCGCCGATGCGACGGTCTCCGTGGTCGGGACGACCGTGGTGGCCCGAACCAACCCGCAGGGCCAGTTCCGCCTGCAGGCGCCCACCGGGGAGGTCACGGTCGCGGCTCGCGCCATCGGCTACCGCCGCGAGACGGCGACGCTGGCCGCTGGCCAGAACACGGCGAGCTTCGCGCTCCAGCGCGACGTGCTGCAGCTCGAGGGCGTGGTGGTCACCGGCCAGGCCACGACCGTGGAGCGCCGGAGCGCCACCACGGCCGTCGCCAACGTGAGCGGCGAGGAGATCTCGCGCATCGCCTCCCCCACCATCGAGAATGCGCTGGTGGGCAAGATCAGCGGCGTGAACCTCCAGTCGAACTCGGGGGCTCCCGGCGGCGGCATCCAGATGCAGATCCGCGGCAACAACACGATCCTCGGCGCGTTCGATCCGCTGTACGTCGTGGACGGCGTGATCTACTCCAACGAGCGCATCTCCAGCGGCCGCGGCTCCATCACCCAGGCCGCGTTCGCGGCCGCTGAGGACGACGCCGTCAACCGCGTGGCGGACATCAACCCGGCCGACATCGAGAGCATCGAGATCCTGAAGGGCGCCGCGGCGTCCTCGATCTACGGCTCCAAGGCGGCCAATGGCGTGGTGCTCATCACCACCCGCCGCGGCAAGGCGGGCGACGTGCGTATGAACCTCACCCAGCGCCTGGGGCAGTTCACGCCCATGAACAAGCTGGAGAGCCGCAAGTGGACCCAGGCCGAAGCCGTCGACGAGTACGGCCCGGGCGTGGCGCACTGGTTCGACGGTAACCCCACCCCGTACTTCAATCACTTCGACGAGGTGTTCGACAGTCGCGGGCTGTCGTACGAGACGCTGGCCGACGTCAGCGGCGGCACCGAGAGCACGCGATTCTTCGTCGGCACCACCTGGAAGCACGACGGCGGCATCGAGCCGAACACCGGCTTCAGTCGGCAGGGACTCCGCGTCAACGTGGACCAGGTCATCAGCCCCAAGTTCGACATCAAGGTGTCGAGCGTGTTCAATCGCGCCGAGCACGATCGCGGCTGGAACAACAACTGCAACAACTACGGCTGCCACGGCTACGCCTTCGCGTACACGCCGAGCTTCGTGAACCTCAAGGCGCGCGACGCCAGCGGCAACTTCCTCACGCCCGACTGGGGGATCCAGGCCAACTCGGTCCAGACCACCGAGCTGGCGCTGAATCACGAGGCGACGTACCGCTTCACGGGCGGCCTGACGCTCAACTACAACGCCCTCTCCACGAACCAGCACACGCTGCGCTTCGTCGGCGGCGTCGGCCTCGATGCGTTCCAGCAGACCAACGACCTCTGGACGCCGAACGAGCTGTTCTTCGAGCGGAGCCAGGCGCTCCCCGGCGAGTCGATCGAGTCGGCCGGCCGCAGCCAGTTCTACAACTGGAACCTGAGTGCCGTCCACAACTTCACGCCGGGCGGCGGTGGCTGGTCGCTCAACACGTCGGGTGGCATCCAGTACGAGGACCGGCAGCTCAACACGAGCCGCATCCGCACCCAGAACCTGGTGCCAGGGCAGCGGAACGTGGGGCAGGGCACGAACACGACCGGCGTGGAGAACCTGACGCAGGAGCGGACGATCGCGATGTACGCGCAGGAGGAGGTCCGTCTGTTCGACGAGCTGCTCCTGCTGCAGGCCGGCCTGCGGGCGGAACGCAGCAGCGTGAACGGCGACATCGACAAGTACAACGTCTTCCCGAAGGTCTCCGGCTCGTACCGGATCCTGAACGTCCTCGGTGAGGGGAGCGAGATCAAGCCGCGCCTCGCCTACGGCGAGACCGGCAACCTGCCGACGTTCGGCCAGAAGAACACCCTGCTGCTCACCCCGCAGCTGGGCGGCCTCACGGGCTTCACCGTCAACGGCGCCTCGGGCAGCCCCGACGTGTCCCCGGAGCGCGTGAAGGAGATCGAGGTCGGCATCGACGGCATCGCGCTGGACGGCCGCCTCACCTGGGAGCTCACGGGCTTCAACCGGAACACGACGAACCTGCTGCTCCAGCGGGTCCCGGCACCGTCCACCGGCTACACCACCCAGGTGTTCAACGGCGGCAAGATCGAGAACCGCGGCTTCGAGGCCGGGCTGGGCGTCACGCCCATCCAGACCAACGACCTGCTCTGGGTGTCGCGCGGCACCTTCACCACGTACACGAGCGAAGTGAAGGATCTGGCGGGCCTCCCGTCGTTCCGCCCGCCGCTCTCC
>DATANT010000363.1:0-7150 GCA_036266115.1 Gemmatimonadaceae bacterium
CCTCAGGGTGGGGCCGCGCTTCGTGCTGCGGCTGCCGGCGCAGTCGGTGTCGGTGGTGACGTTGCGGGTGGTGCGGGACTGATGCTGGCCCGCCGCCTGGGCCGTGCGGCGCGATCCGCGTCGCGTCGCTCGCGGACGCCGGTCCTGCGGTCAGGAGGCGACCGCGGGAACGCCCTCCGTGATCGAGCGCGCCACCGAGACGGCGGGCGGCCCGGCGACGGGGAGCCAGAGCGTCACGACGGTCCCGACCCCCGGCTCGCTCTCCAGCTCGATCGTGCCGCCCATCATCTCGATGAGCCGCTTCGCGATGGTGAGGCCGAGCCCCGTGCCCTCGTAGCGGCGCGTGGGCGATGCGTCCACCTGCGTGAAGGGCTGGAAGAGCTGCGCGCGCTGCTCGGCGCTCATCCCGATGCCCGTGTCGCGCACGGTGAGGGTGATCCGCTCGCCGGTGTCGCTCCGATCCCTGGCCGCCGCGAGCACCACGCGACCGTCCTCGGTGAACTTGGTGGCGTTGGAGAGGAGGTTCAGCAGCACCTGCCGCACCCGCATCTCGTCGGCGCGGATCGTCTCCGGCACGTCACCCAACTCCACCTCGAGCCGGTTGCGGCGCCGCGCGGCCAGGGGCGCGGCGGTCGCCGCGACTTCCTGCAGCAGCAACGCCACCGAGACGTCGTCGACGTTCAGCTCCATCTTGCCGGCCTCGATCTTGGACACGTCGAGCACGTCGTTGATGAGGCCGAGCAGGTGGCGTCCGGAGCCCTGGATCTTCTGGAGGTCCGGCACGAGGGATGACGCGCCATCCTCGGCCTCCTCGATCAGGATCTCGCTGTAGCCGATGATGGCGTTGAGCGGCGTGCGCAGCTCGTGGCTCATGTTCGCCAGGAACTGCGACTTGGCCACGCTGGCCTGTTCCGCGGCCTCCTTCGCCGCGATCAGCTCCGCGGACTTGCGCTGCAGCGCGCCGATGGACTGCCGCGCGACGCGCATCGCCTCGGCGGCGCGCGACCGCAGGCGCTCGGCGTTGCGGCCGTTGATGAGCAGGTAGATGGCCGAGCAGTAGAGCGCGAACGCCTTGAGCCCCTCGCGCTCCCATGAGATGTCGTGATGCCCCACGACGGCCGCGTAGGCCACCACCGCCAGGAAGCTCAGTGGCGCGAGATGCGCGAAGACGGCGGCGCGCCGGAAGCTGAGGAGGCTCTGGTCGCTGACGCGCATGAGCGGAAGGAAGAAGAGCCAGCTCTGCTCCGCTCCCGACACGTAGATGGCCGCCGACCAGAAGCCGAGGTCGAGCACCATGAAGGCGAACGTGAGATCCACGCGCGGGAGGCGCTTCGCTCCCCACCAGAGCACGGCCCAGGACACGAGGCAGTACGCGAGGTGTGCGGCGGCGTAGCGCAGCACCAGAGGCCACTGCGGGTCGCTGAGCACGAACCGGTTGTGCGCCGCGACCACGATGATCATCAGCGTGGAGCCGATGAGCCGGACGGTCGGGTACATCACGAGGTTCAGCCGCTCGCGGCGGCGCGCCCGGGCGCTCGCCGCCGCGTCGGGATCCACCTCGAGCTCTGCCGTGGTCGCGTAGTCGGAGTGGTGCGCGCGGTCAGCCATCGGCGCGCCGCCGGGTGGGGAGCAGGGTCCGGGGCACCGGGTCGCCGGGGTACGGACGGGGGAGGAGGCTGCGGCGGACGCCTCATCTTGCACGCACCCCAGCCGTTACGGCAACCGTGGCCACCATCGCCATCTCGGCCTCAGCCGCCGGCGTGCTGGCGTGCCGGGGAGCACGGCCGGACACGGGCGGGCTGGCGGCGATCGGCCCCGCGCGCTGGACCTCCACCGAACCTCCACGCGATCTCCACGCCGCCTCCAAGCATCCACGACCGGTTGGCCGCATCCTCCTCCATGCCGGACGGACGAGCGTTCCGTACCGGCCGAACCAGCCCTCTCGCCAGAGGAGGCGACCATGGCACGCATGCTCCCCGACCCCACGTTCTATCCCTCTCCCTCGCACGCGATGGAGGCGCCGCCCGAGGAGCTGGCCTACGTCGCGCTGCTGGCCACCGGCGACGACGGCAAGCGCGACGCGCTCGGCGTCGTGGACACCAGGGCCGGCTCACCGACCTACGGCAGTCTCGTGGGGCGGGTGGACTTCCCGCAGGGCGGCAACGAGCTCCACCACTTCGGCTGGAACGCCTGCAGCTCGCACCTCTGCCCGTACGCACCGCACGCGCACGTCGAGCGGCGCTACCTCCTGGTGCCGGGCATCCACTCGTCGTGCATCCACGTCCTCGACACCAGACCGGACCCGCGCAATCCCCGGCTGGTGAAGGTGATCGAGGGCGAGGAGGTGACGCGGAAGACCGGCTATGCGAACCCGCACACCGTCCACTGCGGCCCCGACGGCGTGTATATGAACGCGCTCGGCGGCAGCGACGGCGACGGCCCGGGCGGGATCTTCATGCTCGACCACGAGACGTTCGAGGTGCGGGGACGCTGGGAGAAGGAGCACGGCCCGCAGTACCTGGCCTACGACTTCTGGTGGCATCTCGGGCACGACACGATGATCACGAGCGAATGGGGCACGCCGAACATGGTGAAAACCGGCGTGAACCCCGAGCTGCTGCTGGCCGGCAAGTACGGCCACGCGCTGCACGTCTGGAACCTGCGCACCCGGAAGCACGAGCAGACGATCGACCTGGGCGCCGAGCAGCAGATGGTCCTCGAGCTGCGGCCGGCGCACGACCCACGGCGCACCCACGGCTTCGTGGGCGTCGTGCTCTCGCTCGCGGACCTGTCCTCGTCGATCTTCCTCTGGTATCTGGATCGCGACGGCGGCAACGGAAAGCGCGGCGAGTGGAAGGCGAGGAAGGTCATCACGATCCCCGCCGAGCCCGCCGATCCGACCGACCTGCCGCCGCTGCTCCAGGGATTCGCGGCCGTGCCGCCGCTCGTCACCGACATCAACCTGTCGCTGGACGACCGCTACCTGTACGTGTCGTGCTGGGGCACGGGCGAGACCCGGCAGTACGACGTGAGCGACCCGCTCCACCCCGTGCTCACCGGCACCGTGCGACTCGGCGGCATCGTCCGACGTGCCGCGCACCCCAGGGAGCCCGACAGGCTGCTGAACGGCGCCTCGCAGATGCTCGAGATCAGCCGCGACGGTCGGCGCGTGTACGTCACCAACTCGCTGTACTCACCGTGGGACGCGCAGTTCTACCCCGATGGGATCCGCGGTTGGATGGCGAAGCTGGACGTGGCCGCCCACGGCGGCATCGCGCTCGATGATCGGTTCCTGCTGGAGTTCGAGGACGGCCTGCGCCCGCACCAGGTGCGGCTCCAGGGAGGGGACGCGTCGTCCGACTCGTTCTGCTACGCGGAGTGACGATGCACGACGTCTCCCTTCCCTGGATCTCCCTGCTCGCCCTCGGCGCGGCGCACGGCGTCAACCCGGCGATGGGCTGGCTCTTCGCCGTGGGTCGGGGGCTGCAGGAGCGAGACCGGCGCGCGCTGTGGCGTGCGCTCGGTCCGCTCGCCCTCGGCCACGTTCTGGCCATCGGAGTGGCCCTGTGGCTCACGCTCGCGCTCGGGCGGGTGCTGCCACTGGGCTGGCTCCGCTGGATCGTGGCCGCGGCCCTGCTCGCGGTCGGCATCGACGGGCTGGTGCGCCACCGCCACGTTCGCCTGGGCGGCATGCGCGTGAGCGCGCGGGAGCTCACCGCGTGGTCGTTCCTCATGGCGTCTGCGCACGGCGCGGGGCTCATGGTGCTCCCGTTCGTGCTCGGCGCCACGGCGCCGCGGCCGGCGGCCACGCTGCATCACCTTCATCATCAGCAGGTCGCGTCGCTCGCCGGCGGACATGCCTCGCCGCTGCTCGCCGCGGGGATCGGCGGCGTGGATGTGATGGGGGTGACCGCGCCACTGGTCCACACCATCGGCTACCTCGCGGTGACCGGCGTCCTCGCCATCGTGGTGTACGAGAAGCTGGGCGTGCGAATCCTGCGCCGGGCGTGGGTCAACCTGGACGTCGTCTGGTCCTCGGCGATGATCGCGGCGGCGTTGATGGCGGGGCTGATGGCGGCGGGGCCGTGAGCGGCGGGCCGGTGCCGTGGCGCGCGTGCGGGCCGACGGCCTCCGTGTCGACCAGGAAGCGGCGCACCTCGTCGGCGAAGCGCGACCAGGCGGTCTCGCTCTCGAGCAGGATGTGATTGCGGCTGTCGAGCGAGACGAAGCGGGCGTCGGGCACGAGCGCCGCGAGGAGACGTCCCTGGTCGAAGGGCACGACGGCGTCGCCGGTAGCGTGCAGCACGAGCGTGGGCACCCGCACGCGCGGCGCGAGGTCGGTCACGTCGATCTGCGCCGCCGTCGTGCGCAGGCGCACCGCGATCTCGGGTGTCGTCGTGACGCGCTGCAGCTCGCTGAACCAGCGCATCTGCTCCGGCGTGCCCTCGGGAACGAACCGCGCCGCGAAGAAGAGGCGGAATGCCGGGTTGTCGCGCCCCCAGAAGAGCGGCATCTGGTGCGTCACCATCCGTGCCTCGTCGAGCTCCTCCGGCGTGCGCGCCCTCGCGATGGCTCCCTGCACGTAGCCGCCGTAGAGCACGAGTCGCGTGACCCGCTCCGGGTGGCGCGCCGTGTAGGCGATGGCGACAGCGCACCCCTGGGAGAGGCCGAGTAGGGGGAACCGCTCGAGGCCCATCGCGTCCACGACCGTCTCCAGGTCGCGCACGAACGCCTCGAAGGAGAGATCGGCGGCGTCCTGGTCGGAGAGCCCCGAGCCGCGCTGATCGTAGCGGATCAGCGTGTGGTGCCGCGACAGCTCGCGCAGCCAGTGGCGCCAGACGGGGCTCTCCCAGTCGAATTCCAGATGGGTGAGCCAGTTGGCCGGCTTGACGAGCGGAGGTCCCGTGCCGCTCGTCGCGTAGGCGGTCCGTACGCCGTCGGATGCGGTGCAGAAGCGGATGTGCTGCTCGGGCGGCCTCACGGGCGCCGCCGGCACGGCGCCGCGCTCCTCGACCTCGGCGACCACGCGGAAGCCGAGGCCGTGGACGGTCCGGATCACCCGTTGCGCGGCGCCATCGTCACCGACGGCCTGTCGCGCCTGTTTGATGCGGCTGTTCAGCGTGGTCGGCTCCACATAGCGGTGGCCCCAGACGCCGTCGAGCAGCTCCTCCTTGGTCACCAGCCGGTCACGATGCGCGAAGAGATACGCCAGCACGTCGAATACCTGGGGCTCGACGTGCTGGCGCTCACCCGCGCACCGCAGCTCGTGCAGCCGCGTGTCGAGCTCGTGGTCGCCGAATGAGTAGATCGGGCCATCGTGCGACGGAATCGGCATGCGGCCGCGCCGGAGCTGGCAGGGGCGCGAGGTGGTCGCGCCAATCCATTCACCTTGAGGCCAGCTCCCGCGGCGCGCAAGGGAATGCCCGGAGGTGGTGGACACGCTCCCGGTCGGGGGCTACTCTCATCGCGCCTGAATGCCCCTGATCCGTACCCATCGCTGGTTCCGGCCGCGGTGCGCTCGGCGGCCACCGGCACCACCAGCGCTCCACGGAGGTCGTCGTGCGCTACGCGCTCGTCCTCATCGCGGTGCTCGGCACCGCAGCCTGCGGCGTCGGGGCGAGGCCCGCCTTCACCGGTGCGCCGCCGCCGCGCCTCGCGGTCGCTCCGTCCGACACCGTCCCGTTCGTGCTCCGGGCACCGGCGACGATTGGACCGTTCGCGCTCGGCTCGCAGCGCGCCTACGAGGACGGCGTGTCAGGGACGCAGTTCCGGTACGTCGGGTCGGACAGCCTGATCGCCGACGTCTTCGTCTATCCGGCGGACCCGCGCCTCGCGGGCTGCGGGACGGTGTGCGGCGATTCCGCCGTCCATGCGGAGGTGGCGGACTTCATCGGACTGATCCCCGAGCTTCTGCGGCTGGGCTATTTCGGCTCGATCGCGGTCGGCGCCGAGACGCCGTTCCGTCCCCTGCCGGGAGCGGAGTGGACCGCGGGTCGACATCTCGAGCTCGCGGCCACGCGCGACGGGAAGCCGGTCCGCTCGGACTTGTATCTCTACCTCTTTCGCGGCTACCGCGTGAAGGTGCGGGCAACCTATCCGGACACGCCGGACGCCCGCGCGACCGTGCGGGGATTCACCGAGGAGCTCGTGCGCCAGCTCCCGACCAGTCGCGCCGCCGCGCCGTGACGTTGGCGCTGGACGGCCCACGGTGTCATCCCGCAGGAGCGAGCGGCACGGAGTGCAGCGAGCGAGTGTCGGGAACGCTCTCCCTCGCGGCCGTTTGGCCCCCGTGCACTGCCTACCGAATGGCATGGCCGGGCTGTGGGGTCGACCGGCCGCGCCTGGACGCCGATCCCGACACTCGCCCCGCCAAAGGCGGGGCTCCTGCGGGATGACACCATCGACTCGCCCCGACCCTCGTCGGCCTCCGACGCGATGCTCCGGTAGGGAAGCGGTACGGTGGGCGGCGCGATGCCCTCCATCATCTCAGCCCCTGCTCCCCCTCACAGCTCGATCTCCGTCCCCATCTCGCACACCCGCTCCGGCGGCAGCCGGAAGAACTTCGTGGCCCGCTGGGCGTTGCGGGACAGGACCGCGAACAGCCGCTCCCGCCAGAGCGCCATCCCCGGCCGGTCGGTCGCCAGCAGCGTCTCGCGTCCGAGGAAGAAGGTGCTCTGCGCCGGGTCGAGGTCGAGCCCCTGGTGCCGGAGCCGCTCGAACACCACGGGCACCTCGGGGTCCTCCGCGAAGCCGTGCCGTGCGACGACGCGGTGCACGCCGGGCGCGAGTGTCTCCAGATGCACGCGCTGCTCGTCGGGCACGAAGGCCACCGACTCGGTGCGCAGTCCGAGGAGCACCACGCGCTCGTGCAGCACCTTGTTGTGCCGGAGGTTCAGCAGCAGCGCGTGAGGCACGGCCGCCGTATTGCGCACGAGGTACACCGCCGTCCCGGGTACGCGCGCCAGCGGTGACGCGATCAGGTCGTCCAGGAAGCCCTGGAGCGGGATCGAGTGCTCGGCGATCCGCTCCGCGAGGATGCTCCGCCCGGTGCTCCACGTCGTCATGAGGGTGAACACCACCGCGGCAATGACGAGCGGGAACCAGCCGCCGCTCGGGATCTTGAGCAGGCTCGCTCCCCAGAACGCCAGGT
>DATANT010000364.1:0-7637 GCA_036266115.1 Gemmatimonadaceae bacterium
CTCGCCAGCTACGCGCTCACCGAGGTGGTGAAGCAGCTGCCACCCTCGGCGCGCGACGTGGAGGCCGCGGTGATCGGCGACCGGCTGTACCTGCGTGCCTCGGTGAACCTGCGCGAGCTGGGCAGCGATGCGCTCGGGCCATTGGGCGCGATGCTGGACGATCGCGAGACGCTGCAGCTGGGCGGCACGCTCGCCGTCGTGCAACCGGGGCTCGCGCAGTTCCAGGTGAACGAGGTGAAGCTGCGCGACTTCTCCCTGCCGACCCGGGTGATCCCGCGCCTGCTGGAACGACTCCGCCGATCGCCCTCGCCCGAGGGCGTGGCAGCCGACGCCCTGCCGCTCGCGATTCCGGAGTACATCGGCGACGCGCGAGTGGCGGGCGGGAAGATCACCCTGTACAAGAACGTGCAATGATCCGCATGTCATGCCCCGCACGGGGCCCGTTCGCCCGCCCGACATGAACCGCCGCATCCTCGTCGTGGACGACGAGCAGGGCATTCGCGGCGCACTCGGCCAGCTCCTCGAATACGAGGGCTGCGACGTGCGCACCGCCTCCAGCGCGCCGGACGGCCTGGCCGAGTACGAGCGCTTCAAGCCGCATCTCGTCTTCCTGGACGTCAAGCTGCCGGGGATGGACGGCTTGGAGGCGCTGCGTCGGCTGCGCGAGCGCGACCCGCGGGCCACGGTGGTGATGATCAGCGGCCACGCCACCATCCAGACCGCCGTCGAGGCCACGCAGCTGGGCGCGTACGACATCCTCGAGAAGCCGCTCGATACCGACCGGATCCTGGTGCTGCTGCGCAACGCGCTCTCGCATCTGGAGCTGGCCGAGGAGAACGCGCGGCTCAAGCAGACCATCGAGTCGCGCTACGAGATCGTGGGGCGCTCGTACGCCGTGCGGGCGCTCATCGACCGCATCGAGAAGGTGGCGGGTACGCCGGCGCGCGTGCTCATCACCGGCGAGAACGGCACCGGCAAGGAGCTGGTGGCGCGCGCCATCCATCGCCAGTCGCCGCGCCGCGCCAAGCCGTTCGTGGAGGTGAACTGCGCCGCCATTCCGGGAGAGCTCATCGAGAGCGAGTTGTTCGGCCATCTGCGCGGCTCGTTCACCGGCGCGGTGTCCGACCGGGCGGGGAAGTTCGAGCAGGCGGACGGCGGCACCCTGTTCCTGGACGAGGTGGGCGACATGAGCCTGGCCGCGCAGGCCAAGGTGTTGCGCGTGCTGCAGGACAACGTCGTGACGCGCATCGGTGGCGCCAAGCCGATCCAGGTGGACGTGCGCGTGCTGGCCGCCACCAACAAGAAGGTGGAGGAGGAGATCGCCGCCGGCCGCTTTCGCGAGGACCTGTACTACCGGCTGAACGTGGTGCCCATCCACGTGGCGCCACTGCGCGAGCGGCGCGAGGACATTCCGCTGCTCGTGCACCACTTTCTCGGACTGCTCGCCGAGAACGAGGGAGTGGCGGCGCGCGCGCTCGCGCCCGACGCGCTGGAGCGCCTGGTCGCGCTGGAGTGGCCGGGCAACGTACGGGAGCTGCGCAATACGGTGGAGCGGCTGCTGATCCTCGCCACCGGTCCGGCCATCACGGGCGGCGACGTGGATCGCCTGGTGGGGCGGCGCCCGGAGGAGCAGGGAGGGCTGGGATCGCTGCTCGAGTGCCGCACGTTCGAGGAGTTCAAGGCCGCTGCCGAACGGGCCTACCTGCTGGCCAAGCTGCGCGAGTTCGACTGGAACGTGAGCGAGACGGCGCGGGTGCTCGATATGCCGCGCTCCAATCTGTACAAGAAGATCGAGCGGTACGGGCTGGCGCGGGAACCCGCGTGAGCCCGCGGCCGGCGGGGCGGACACTTCCGGCCATGCCGGTGCGTATACCTGGGGGGGCGCTCCAGCGCGCCCACCACCGAGAACGACTACCGCGGGGAGGGATGCGCGATGAGTGAACGCGACTGGGACAAGGAGATGGCGAAGATCGACAAGCAGCTCGCTCAGCTGCCGGACGATCCCGCGGCCATCGCGCCGGCCGCCTCCGGGCGGAGCGCCTCGCCCGGTCCCGCCGCCGGGGGGCGCGCGGTCCCCGGCGGGGCCGCGGCGCCGCCCACCCCACGCCGGCTCTCCAGAGTGATGCTCTGGGCGCGGGTGCTGGTCGCGGTGGCGCTCGCCGCGCTCGCCCTGCTGTGGCCCTACCCGGCCGTGTGCGGCAGCGGACTGGCCAACTACCTGGGGGTGGTCACCCTGGTGGTGCTGGCTGGCATCTGGGCCGCGATGGGCACGTGGAAGCACCGTGCGGCCCGGCTGCACGTGCTCTCGCTGGCCGTGGTGCTCTGCGGGCTCGTGCTCGGGGCATGGGAGGTGCTGCCCCGGACGGGCGTCGGAATTCCCACGGCCGAGCGGCCGGCGACTTGGGGCTGCCCGGTTGGGGGTTAACTTCCTGCATCGGGATTCGTACGGGTGCGGCCGCCAGCGAGCGGCGCTCCGCACGCCGCTTGGCTTCTCGCACTCCTCATTCACGAGATGAAAACCTTTCAGAACTTCATCGGCGGCCGTTGGGTGGCGCCCACCACCGGCGACTACTACGAGAACGTCAACCCGGCGGACACCAGCGACGTCATCGGCCGCTTTCCGCTCTCCGGCTCCGCGGACGTGGACCTCGCCGTGGAGTCCGCGCGCTGCGGCTTCGAGTCCTGGAAGCGCACCCCCGCGCCGGCGCGGGGTGACGTGCTGCGCCGGGTGGGTGACCTCATGGTGCAGCGCAAGGACGAGCTCGCGGATCTGATGACGCGCGAGATGGGGAAGCCGCTGCTCGAGACGCGGGGGGACGTGCAGGAGGGGATCGACACCGCCTACTACGCCGCCACCGAGGGGCGCCGCCTCTTCGGCCACACCGTGCCGAGCGAGATGCGCAACAAGTGGGCGATGAGCTTTCGCCGCCCCATCGGCGTGGCCGGCATCATCACGCCGTTCAACTTCCCGATGGCCATTCCCACCTGGAAGATGTTCCCGGCGCTGCTCTGCGGGAACGCGTGCATCTTCAAGCCGGCCGAGGACGTGCCGCACACCGGGCACGTGCTGGTCGAGATCCTGCTCGAGGCGGGGCTGCCGCCCGAGGTGATCCAGCTCGTCCACGGCGTTGGTGAGACGGCGGGCGCGGCCATCGTGAAGCACCCGGAGATTCCCCTCATCTCGTTCACCGGCTCCACGGAGACCGGAAGTGTGGTGGGCGAGACGTGCGGCCGGATGCACAAGCGGCTCTCGCTCGAGATGGGCGGCAAGAACGCCCAGATCGTGCTCGATGACGCCGACCTGGACCTCGCCCTCGAGGGCGTGCTCTGGGGCGCGTTCGGCACCACGGGGCAGCGGTGCACGGCCACCAGCCGCCTGATCCTGCAGGGCGGCATCCATGACGAGTTCCTGAGCCGCCTGGTGGACCGCACCCGCACGCTCACGCTGGGCGACGGGCGCAAGAACGGCACGGACGTGGGACCGCTGGTGAACGAGGCCGCCCGCGCGAAGGTGGAGCGGTACGTCGACATCGGCCAGGCCGAGGGGGCCGACCTGCTGTGCGGCGGCCGCCGGCCGGAGGGCAAGGGGATGGACAAGGGCTTCTTCTACACGCCCACCATCTTCGCCCGGGTGGAGCCCGGCTCGCGCCTGGAGCAGGAGGAGATCTTCGGCCCCGTGCTCTCGGTGATCCGCGTGTCCACGGCCGAGGAGGCGTTCACGGTCAACAACGACGTGAAGTACGGGCTCTCATCGTCCGTCTACACGCGTGACAACAGCGCGGCCTTCCGGGCGCTGGTCGAGCTGGACAACGGGATCACGTACGTCAACGCGCCCACCATCGGCGCCGAGGCGCACCTGCCGTTCGGCGGCGTCAAGCAGACGGGCAATGGGCACCGCGAAGGGGGATGGGAGGTGTTCGAGTTCTACTCGGAGACCAAGGTGGGGTACGTGGACTACTCCGGGAGCCTGCAGCGCGCCCAGATCGACAACTACGCGGAAGACATCTGACGAGCGACGGCCGGGTAGGGCGGGCGCGGGGAGTTCCCCTTCTTGCGCCTGCCCTCACCGGCGTTTAATTCACACACAGGTGTGTGTCTCAGTCCTCACCGACACCCTCCTGTAGCCGGGCTGCCCATGTGGCACGCGACGCCGCGTGCTCGCCTCCACCGGACTCTGCGATCCGCCAGGCGCGGCGCCGAGCCCGACCGTCTCCTCCGTAGCGCCGTGCCTCACTGCCTCCGCCGTTCCCGGCGCGTCCGCGTGTGACGACCCCTCCCATGCCCAGCCCGTCTCGCGTCCCCCTCACCGCAGAACAGCGCGCCGAGGTGCTGCGACGCGTCAACCGGCGCTCCGCCAGTCTCTGGGGCATCCTCTGGGATTCGGCCAAGTCGTTCGCGATCGCGATCGTGCTCTTTCTCGTCGTCCGCGCGTTCCTCGTGGAGGCGTTCAAGATCCCGAGCGGGAGCATGGAGCGCACGCTCCTGGTGGGCGACTTCCTGCTCGTCAACAAGCTGGTGTACGGCGCGGAAGTGCCGTTCACCGACCGACGCCTGCCGGCCATCCGTGCGCCGCACCATGGCGACGTGATCGTCTTCCAGTGGCCCTCGGATCCGAGCAAGAACTTCGTCAAGCGGCTGGTGGGAATGCCGCTGGACACGCTCGAGATGCGGCACTCGGTGCTGTACGTGAACGGCCGGCCGCAGCCGGAGCAGTACGTCACCCGCCTGAGCCCCGGCGACGACGTGGCCTCCGACGATGAGTTCCGCTGGCAGCGGGATCACCTGATCCGAAGTGCCCAGGCCAGCGTGGGCTACCATCCGTCCCGCAATACCTGGGGACCCCTGGTGGTGCCCGATCGTCATTACTTCGTGCTCGGCGACAACCGGGACAACTCCCTGGATAGCCGGTACTGGGGATTCGTGCCGGACACCCTGGTGCGAGGGCGTCCCATGTTCGTCTATTACAGCTACGCTCCCGACACGGCGCAGAGCTTTGCGTGGCTCACCAAGATCCGCTGGACGCGGCTTGGCGAGCGCATTGACTGATAGAGTCGCTCACCTGGAGTTGCTCGACCCGTAGTTCCCGGGTGTCCTGCCCGCGTGCGCCCGCACGCGGCCGCACCTCTCGCCACAGGAGCCGTTGTTCGTATGGCCGCGACGACAACGAAACGCATCTCGTACGACGAAGGGTCGCTGGACCAGTATCTCCGCGACATCAGCGCCTACCCCCTCATCTCGCGCGAGGAAGAAGTCCGCCTCGCGCAGCGCATCCGCGCCGGCGACCAGGAGGGTCTGGACAAGCTCGTCCGGTCCAACCTGCGATTCGTGGTGTCGGTCGCCAAGAAGTACCAGAACCAGGGCGTCTCGCTCTCGGACCTCATCAACGAGGGCAACCTCGGCCTCATCCGGGCGGCGCACAAGTTCGACGAGACGAAGGGGATCAAGTTCATCTCCTACGCCGTCTGGTGGATCCGGCAGGCCATCCTGCAGGCGCTGGCCGAGCAGTCGCGCATCGTGCGCGTGCCGCTCAACCGGGCGGGCACGCTGCATCGCATCGGCAAGCGGGCGAACGCGCTGCTGCAGGAGCTGGGGCGCGAGCCCACGCACGAGGAGATCGCCGAGGGGATGGACATCACCGAGGAGGAGGTCGCGAAGACGATGTCCATCTCGCAGACCCATCTCTCGCTCGATGCGCCGCTGAGCCCCGGGGAGGACAACAAGCTCCTCGACTACCTGCCCGACAACATGAACCCCACGCCGGACGAGCAGACCTTCGTGAAGGCGCTCACCGAGTCCGTGGAAGAGGCGCTCGCCTCGCTCAAGGAGCGCGAGGCCAAGATCCTGCGGCTCTATTTCGGCCTGGACGGCGAGGAGCCGATGACGCTCGAGCAGATCGGCGCGCTGCTGGGCATCACGCGCGAGCGGGTTCGGCAGATCAAGGAGAAGGCGCTCTCACGGCTGCGGCACGTGAGCCGGGCGCGGGCGCTCGAGAGCTTTCTCGGATGAGGACAACCCGAGTCTGCGACGATTGACGGCGATGCGCCGGATGGGAGTTCCATCCGGCGCGCTTCGTTGGGGAGCCCGCATCCGCGCACGGTTGCTTATACTTCCCGGCGAATCTCGCGAACCTCAGCCTCGTCATCTCATGGCCCAGACCAGCTCGTTCGACGTGACCACCGGCGTGGACCTCCAGGAAGTGGACAACGCCGTGAACCAGGCGCAGAAGGAGATCGCGCAGCGCTACGACTTCAAGGGATCCAAGGCCACCATCGAGTTCCAGCGCGGGGAAGGGAAGCTGGTGCTCGTGGCGGACAGCGACTTCCAGATGGACGCGCTGTTCGACGTGCTGCAGACGAAGCTCATCAAGCGCGGCGTGTCGGTGAAGAACCTGGACATCGGCGAGATCAAGCCCGCCGGCGGCGACACGGTGCGCCGGGACGTGGGGCTCAAGATGGAGCTCGACGCCGAGACCGCGAAGAAGGTGGCCGCCACCATCAAGGACGCCAAGCTGAAGAAGGTGCAGGCCGCCATCCAGGGCGAGCAGGTGCGCGTGTCGTCGCCGTCCAGGGACGACCTGCAGGAGGCCATGCAGCTGCTGCGCGCCAAGGACTTCGGAGTGGAGCTGAAGTTCGGGAACTATCGCTGACGCCGTTCAGGGCACGATGGAGAACGGCCCCGCGCTCCGAGGAGCGCGGGGCCGTTCTCCATTGAAACGCCAGCCGCCGCAGTCAGGCGGTGGTGGCGCCGCGGCGACGGCGCGCGGCGCCCATGCCGCCGAGCGCCAGCAGGCCGGTGGCCATCAGGGCGATGGAGGCAGGCTCCGGCGTGGCGGTGATCGAATCCACGTAGGTCAGGTTGGCGACCTGGAGGTTGTGGGCCCCGCCCTTGATCGTGACGCCGGTGAGGTCGCTGGACGCGACGATAGCGATGAAGCCCGAGCCACCGCTCAGGAGCTCGGACTCATACTGGTGGCAGCCGAAGAACGAGTTGCAGACCATCCCCTGGAAGGTCCCGAACTCGCCGGCGCAGGCCGGGTTGTAGGCGTAGTCGAAGCCGAACGCCTGGATCGCGGGCGGGAGCGACATCGTGAGCGAACCGGTGCCCGTGCCCAGGAATCCCGGGGTGAAGGTGTAGCCGAGCGACTCGGTGGAGCTGCCGAACAGGTTGCCGATCGCGCCAGGGGCGTAGGTGGTGGCGCCCGTGATGGTCGACGTCGCCTTCCCGTGGCTGCCCGTGGGGCTCTCGGTGTCGCGCGTGCCGCTCCAGCTCCAGACGGCCGACCTGAGCGGCGTGCACGCGGTGAGCGCGTGGATCGCCGCCGTGGCCGGCGCGTTCGTGGACGCCTGGCGGCTGCGCGGCAACCCCGCGCGCATCGCTCTTCGCCCGGTCCTCGCCGCCGCGGGCCTCCTGGCCCTCGTCGCCGGCGATGGGGCCTGGCGGCTCCGCGCCACGGTGCTGACGCCCGTCGGCCGGGTGGTGGTCGTGCAGCCGAACATCGGGCGCGACGAGAAGCACGATCCCGCGCTGCTCGACGGCAACGTGGGCCGGCTCACCGCGCTCACCCGAGAGGCGGCCGCCCTGCGGCCGCGGCTCGTGCTCTGGCCCGAGACGGCGCTGGCCGGCATCCTGGACGACCA
>DATANT010000365.1:0-8963 GCA_036266115.1 Gemmatimonadaceae bacterium
GCCGGCCGCCACGCGCGCCTCCGCGGCCAGCACCTGCAGATCCGCGTCGTCGCTGCCCATCTCGGCCAGCACGTCGGCCAGCGGCACCACGTCCGCGCCGCGGCCCAGCTGCACCATGGTGAGCACCACGCCGCGCCGCGCGTCCACCGACTCGGTGTCCAGCGCCTCGGCCGCGCGGTAGCGCTCCAGCGCCTCACCGTGCAGCCCCTGCAGGCGGAACTGGTCGCCAAGGGCCACCAGCTCGGCCACGCGCGCGGCGCGGTCGTCGGTCACCTCCGCCGCGGGCAGGTCGGCGGGCGAGTCGGCGGGCGGCGGCAGCGAATCGTCCACGCGCGGCGAGAGGGACTCGAACACCGAGCTCAGTGCGCCCGCGTCCAGCGCGAACTCCTGCACCGGACCCGGCACGTGCTCCTCGGGCGCCAGCTCCGGCACGATGGCGAGGTCCGAGTGCTCGTACTGCACGTCGATCGCCAGCTCGAACTTCTGCTGCACGTAGAACGGGTCGAGCTCCAGCGCGCGTTTGGTGGAGCGGAGCGCCGCGTCGAAGTCGCCCAGGTTGGAGAGCGTGAAGCTCAGGTTGTAGTGCGCCTCGGCGTACGACGGGCGCGCCTCGATGGCGCGCGAGAAGGCCGCGCGCGCCTCGCCGTGCCGCTTGAGCTCCGCGAGCACCAGCCCCACCCCGTTCCACGCCACGGGGTGTTCGGCCTCCAGTGCCAGCGCGCGCTGATACGTCTCCAGGCTCTCGGCGAAGCGCCGCCCGCGAAAGAGCAGCAGCGCCAGGTTGAGGTACGCCTTGACGAACGACGGCTGCGCCGCGAGCGCCGCGGTGAACGCCTCCATCGCGGCGGCCTCGTCGCCGGCGTGGTAGCACGCCACACCCAGGTTGTTGCGCGCCAGCACGTAGCGCCCGTCCTCGGCCACGGCACGGCGATAGCTCTCGCTGGCATCGGCCAGCTGGCCGGTCTGGTGGAGCGCCACGCCGCGCTCGTTCCACAGCTTGGGGCTCGTGGCTCTCAGCGTCACCAGCTCGTCGTACAGCACCACCGCCGTCGCCGCCTCGTGCTGGAGCAGGTGGGTCTCCGCCATCACCTGCAGCACCAGCTCCCGGTCCTCGCCCTTGTCCAGCGCCAGCTGGAGCTCGCGCTGCGCCTCCGCGAAGTAGCCCTTGTGGCGGAACGCGAGGCCCAGGTTGAAGTGCGCGAGCTGCCCGCCGTCGGCCACCTGCAGCTCTGGCGCGGGTGCTGACGCCAACGGCGCCGCCGCGCGGCTGCCGCCGGGCGACACGCGGTACCGCTCCACCGAGAGATTGGCCTCGGCGCGAGCCAGCGCCGGATTGAGCGCCGCGGCGCGCTGGGTGGCCTCGCGCGCTTCCTCGTGCCGCCCCAGATCGCCGAGCACGAACGCCAGCAGGTGATGCGCGTCGGGCGACTCCGCGTCGAGCTCCAGCGCGCGCTGCAGCGCGACGAGCGCGGCGTCGCTGTTGCCGCGGTTGTAGAGCACCTCGCCCAGGTTCAGCTGCGCCGCGGGATCCGTGGGCGCCAGTCGCGCGGCGTACTCGAACCACCGCTGCGCGTGCGCCAGGTCGCCGCCACGCTTCTCGGCCAGCCCGAGCTGCATGGCCACGGCGGCGTCCGCGGGATCCCGGCGCAGCAGCTCGGTGAGCTCGGCGATCGCCTCCGCGCTGCGGCCGGCCAGCGCCAGCCCGCGGCCCAGCTCCCAGCGCACCTCGCGATCGTCCGGATCGGCCAGCAGGCGCGATTGCAGCTCCGCGATGCGCCGCTCGGCGTACGCCGTGGAGGTGTAGAGGATCTCCAGGTTGCGCTGCGCCACCTGCAGCCGCGGCTGCAGCGCGAGCGCGCGCGTGAACGCCAGCACGGCCTCGTCGTAGAGGCCCTTGCTGAAGTACAGGACGCCCAGGTTGTTCTGCGCGCCCGCGTCCGACGCATCGATGCGCCGCGCGAACGCCCTGAGGGCGTCCCGGTCTCGCTGGGAGGCGAGCGTCGCGATCACGACGCCTCGCTCAGGCGACCCGGATGGCGCGCAGCATCGCGTTCAGCGAGGCGATGTCCGGCAACAGCAGGAAGAAGCCGCGCAGCCGCTCGCCGGAGTCCTGCATGTAGAACTCGCTCTCCACGCAGAACACGAAGTCGCGGTCCTCGCTGAACTGCAGGTAGGTGCTGGAGAGCACCGCGGTGCTGTAGTCCACGGCCAGGCTGGGCGGGGACGGCAGCAGCATCATCCCCATGAAGTCGCTGAGCGCGTTCATGTACGCGCCGCTCAGGATATTGCCCGCCTCCTTCACTGCCGACTTCTCCAGCTCCCCCAGCTCCGTGGAGCTGCCCACGGGGCGGCGCAGCATGAGCTCCGCCAGCCGGGTGGCCGTGCGGCTCGGGAACACGAGCAGGGTGAGCCCGGTGAGGTCGCCCAGCATGTTCATCAGCACGGCGGCCACCGGTTCCTCCGGCCCGCTGATCTGCGGCGGCAGTTCCTCGATGCGCGCGATGTTGATGGTCGGCACGCTGATGAGGATCGTGCTCCCGGTCATCGTGGACAGCGCCGTGGCGGCGTGTCCAGCGCCGATGTTGGCCACCTCGCGCAGCGCGTCGAGATGGATCGGGGAGAGCGAACGGATGTCGAGGAGCTCGTGCATGGATGTTTCGCCTAGAAGAGTCGTCCTACATCGACGATCAGGGCCGGCATTCCGTTGCCAAGGATCGTGGCCCCACTGAAAATCGGCAGCGCACCGCGCGCGCCGTCGAACCGCTTGACGACGATCTCCTGCTCACCGGTGAGCTCGTCCACCATGAGGCCGATGCGTCGATCGCCGCCCTCCAGAACGACGAACTCCCCCTGCCCCGCGTCCCCGGCGGGCCTCCCCACCAGGGTGCGGAAGTCTACCGCCGGGAGCACGTCGTCGCCGATCACCATCACCGGCTCGCCGCGCACCGTGGTGAGCGCGACGGCCGCCAGCTCGCCGCTGGCCGCCACGTGGCCGGCCGGCAGCGCGTACACCTCGCCTCCCACCCGCGCGATGACCGCCCGCACGATGGCGAGCGTCATGGGCAGGCGGAGCGTGACCATCGTGCCACGGCCGTCCGCCGTATCCACCTCCATCGTGCCGCCGAGCGCGCGCAGCCGGCTCTGCACCGCATCCACGCCCACCCCGCGCCCCGACAGCCCGGTCACCTGCTCCGCCGTGGAGAAGCCCGCCTGCGAGATGCAGCGCAACAGCTGCTCGTCGGTGAGCGCCTCGGTACCCGCGTCCACCAGCCCCTGCTCCAGCGCGCGGCGCAGCACCCTGGCGCGATCGATGCCCTTCCCGTCATCGATGACGCGGATGAGCACCGTGTCGCGATCGCGCAGCGCGGCGAGCACCAGCTGGCCGGTGGGGTCCTTGCCGGCCGCCCGCCGGTCATCGGGCAGCTCGATGCCATGGTCCACGGCGTTCCGGAGCAGATGCACCACCGGGTCCACGATCTCGTCGAGCAGCGAGCGATCCAGCTCGATCTCGCGCCCCTCGATCTCGAAGCGCACCTCCTTGTGCACCTGCCGGGCGGCATCGCGCACCAGCCGGGGGAAGCGCTCGAACAGCTGCCACACCGGCACCAGGCGCGCGGCCAGGATCTCCTCCTGCATGGCGCGCACGTGACGCGTCACCTCCGCCACCGCCTCCTGCAGTGCCGGGTCGCGCGTGGCTGCCGCCAGCTCCACCAGCCGTCCGCGCGCGATCACCAGCTCGCCGGTGAGGTCGAGCATCGCATCCAGCCGCGCGGGGTCGATGCGGATGGTGCGCGCCGCCGGCGCCGAGGTCGGCTGGCTCGCCGCCCGCGCGGCCGGCTGAGCGGCCGCGATCGCCGCGGCCGGTGCCGCCGCCTCCGCGCCAACACGCTCGCCGTCCACCATCACCTCGGCCACGTCGCCCGCCGAGCGTACCGCGGCGGCGATGGCCGAGGGTGAGGCAGTGGTGTGCAGCCGGAACTGGAACCGGTCGCCGTACTGCTCGAGCGGCAGCGCGTCGCGCGCCGGCTCCTCGTCGCTCACGCGCCCCAGGCGCTCCGCCTGTCGCAGCACGAGCAGCGCGCGCACCCCGGGCAGCGGCGTGTGCGGCTCCTGACGCACGCGCACCAGGCGCACCGCCGCCGGCACGGCATCCAGGCGCACCGGCGTGAGCGAGACGTCCGGCGTGCCGGCGGAGCCCCGGGCGAGCTGCCGCAGCGCAGCCACCGTGGCCGAGACGTCGATGGCACCGTCCTCTCCGGCCACCGCGCGCGCCACCGTGGCCTCCAGCTGGTCGGTGGCGGAGAACAACCCCTGTACCGCGTCTGCCGGCACGATGCCCGCGCCACGCAGCACGTCGAGCAGCGTCTCCATCTCGTGCGCCAGCTCGGCCACGCACGCGTAGCCCATGGCCGCGCTCATGCCCTTCAGCGTGTGCACCGAGCGGAAGAGCGAGTCCACCGCCTCGGGCGCGTCGCCCCGCGTCTCGAGCTCCAGCAACGCCTGGTTGATCGCCGCGAGATGCTCCTGGCTCTCGGCGAAGAAGAGCTCAGCGTATTGCTCGAGATCCACGAGGCGGCGCCAGCCTACGCCAGCACGCGCTGCACCGCCTCCAGCACCCGGCTCGGCTGGAACGGCTTCACCACGAAGTCGCGGGCCCCCGCCTGGATGGCCTCCACCACCAGCGCCTGCTGCCCCATGGCGCTGCACATCAGCACCTTGGCCTCGGGATCGAACTTCGTGATCTCGCGCACCGCGTCGATGCCGCCCATGTCGGGCATCACGATGTCCATGGTCACCAGATCGGGGCGCAGCGACTTGTAGCGCTCCACCGCCTGCACGCCGGTCTCCGCCTCACCCACCACCGTGAAGCCCGCCTGCTGCAGGATGTCGCTCACCATCGTGCGCATGAAGATCGCGTCGTCGCACACCAGAACCGTATGGCTCACCGTTCCCCCGGAAAGAGCAATGCCTGTCGAATGACCGTGGGAAGATCGAGCAGTGGAATCGGCTCGGCCCCGGTCTCCCCGAAACCAGTGACGATTCCCTCCGTGGTTCCGTTACCACCGCCCCCGCGCTCGACCAGCGGCAACACGCCGCACACCGCGTCCACCGCGCACCCGCCCACGCCCGCCGCCGTCTCCACGAGCAGCAGGTGGCCGCCCGGCTGCGCCGTCTCGCGCGCGCCCAGCCGCACCGCCAGGTCCACCACCGTGACCAGCCTGCCGCGCACGTTCACCACGCCGCGCACGTGCGCCGGGGCGCCGGGCAGCCGGGTGGCCGGACGGGCGGTGAGGATCTCGCGCACGTGCACCAGCGGGCATCCGTACGTCTGGCCGGCCACCAGGAAGCTGAGGAGCTGCGCCGTGGGGGCCGCGGCGTCGCCGGCGTCAGTCGTCGGTGCGGTAGAAGTCGAAGTGGACAAGGGGATCCGGGTGTTGGGCGAGCGCGGGATCGTCGGCCGCCGCCGCGAGCGACTGCCGCAGGTCCGGCGGCAGGGGGGCCCGCAGGTCGAGCAGCTCGCCGGTGGCCGGATGCCGGAACCGCAGCCACGCCGCGTGCAGGAAGTGCCGGCGTGGCGGCAGCGCGAGCAGCCGCCGTCCCCCGCCGCCCCCGTACGTGTCGTCGCCGGCCACGGGGTGGCCGATGGACGCCAGGTGCACGCGGATCTGGTGCGTGCGCCCGGTGTGCAGGTGCAGGCGGAGCAGGTCGGTGGTGTGGAACCGCGCGAGCCGATGGACGTCGGTGCGCGCGGCGCGTCCGGTACTGACGACCGCCATGCGCTGTCGGTCTCGCGGGTCGCGGGCGATGGGCTGCTCCACCGTGAGGTGATCGGTGGTCAGGTGCCCCCACGAGAGCGCCGCGTAGCGGCGCGTGACGCGGCGCGCGGCCAGCGCCGCGCTCAGCAGGCGATGCGCGCGCTCGCTCTTGGCCACCACGAGCAACCCGGACGTCTCCTTGTCCAGCCGGTGCACGAGCCCGGCGCGCTCGTCGCCGCCGCCCTCGGCCAGCGGGCCGCCGCGCCCGCGGAGCGCGTTCACCAGGGTGCCGCTCCAGTTGCCCGGTGCCGGATGCACCACCATGCCGGCGGCCTTGTTGACGATCACGAGCTCGTCGTCCTCGTACACGACGTCCAGCGGGATCGACTCGGCCACCACCTCGCGGCGCGCCGGTGGCGGCGGCACGTCCACGGTGACCGTCTCGTGCGCGCGCGGGCGGTAGCCGCCCTTCTCGCGCCGCCCGTCCACCGTCACGCACCCGGTGGCCACCAGCGTGGCCGCCTGGGTGCGCGAGAGGGCCAGCCGCGTGGCCACGATCACGTCCAGGCGGGCGCCCTCGTCGGCGTCCACCGTGAACTGTCGCCGCTCGCTGGCCGCGTCGCCGCCGCTCATGCGGCGCGCCGCCGGGCCACCGTCAGCCCGATGCCGCGGCCGACGAGTCGGCCTTGGAGTCGGCCGCGGCGCTCGACGCCGGCACCTGCCGCTGGTCCTCGCCCCACAGCACCCAGGCGAGCAGGAACGCGCCGACGCTCACCGCCATGTCGGCCACGTTGAAGGTGGGCCAGCGCATGCTGCCGATGCCCACGTCGATGAAGTCCACCACGCCGCGCGGCGACCGGATGCGGTCGACGAGATTGCCGATGGCGCCGCCGGTGACGAGCGCCAGCGCCATGGTGCGGGTCCAGTCGCCGGCGCGCGTGGCGCGCAGCAGCTGCCAGAGCACGACGAGCGCGCCCAGGGTGAGGATGAGGAAGATCCAGCGCGAGAACGGCCCGAGATAGAGGCCGAACGCGGCGCCCGGATTGTACACGAGGCGGAACTGCACGACGTCGCCGAACACCTGGCGCACGACGTGCTGCGGTACGAGCTCGGTCACCGCGATCGCCTTCGTGATGTAGTCCACCACCACGATGAAGGCGACCACGGCGCCGTAGACCCCGTAGGATGGCCTACTTCTTGGCATCTTCCTCGCGCTGCTTGCAGACGATGCAGAAGCGGGCGTGCGGGAGCGCGTCGAGCCGCTCGTAGGCGATGTCCTCGCCGCACGTCTGGCACTTGCCGAAGATCTCCGGCGACCGGTACAACCGCCGGAGCGCCTGGTCGATGTGCCAGAGGAAGCGTCCCTCCTGGCTGGCGAACAGGAACGCCTTCTCACGCTCCATCGCGTCGGTACCCTGGTCGGCCATGTGGAAGGAGTACGAGCTCAGGTCCCCATCCGCGCCCTGCGGGGTGGAGCCGAATGCCTCGTCGTGGTTCCCCAGTTCCTTCAGCACACGCCGACGCTCCTCCAGCAACCGCTTCTCGAAGTGCTGGAGCATCTTCTTCGACATCACCTTCGGCTTCCTGGGCGCACTGCTCGATGTGGGCATGCGTCAACCTTCCCTGGTAAGAGCGATTCGCGCGGTGGAGCCATCGAGATCCACCGTCTGCGCCGCTTGTGTCTCGTGGGGTGCATCGCCGCCGTCGACGATGTCCCGGGCCAGTACCTCGCCAGCGATCCAGTCGCGGTGCACCTGGACCGCTGCCAGGACGTCCTCGTCACCTCCGATCCAGAGTCGGATCCGATCGCTCACGTGCAGTCCCGTCTCCTTGCGCAGACGCTGGATGCGACTCACCAGCTCGCGCGCCATGCCTTCCTGTCGGAGCTCCGGCGTGATGGTCGGGTCGATGGCCGCGAACCGGCCCCCCGCCTCTTCCACCACCAGTGCTCCGCTCGCACGCCGCTCGATCACCACGTCCTCGGGTGCCAGCGCGTGCTCCACCCCGTCCACCGCCACCACGAGCGGCTCGCCGCGCTCGAACGCGCGCAGCGAATCGCCGTCGAACGCGGCCACGGCCTGCACGGCCATGGGCGTGGCCTTGCCGAACTTCTTCCCGAGCGTGCGGAAGTTCCCCTTGGCGCTCAAGGTCACCAGCGCGTCGGCGCTGGTGGCGATCTCCACCTGGCGCACGTTGAGCTCCGACGCCAGCAGCGGGAGCAGCTCGTGCACCGCGGCCGGCGTGCCCGCGGCCACCACGCACACCAGGCGGCCGAGCGGCTGCCGCACCTTGATGCCGGCCTGCTCGCGAGCCGCGCGACCCAGGCTCGCCAGCTCGCGGATCTCCGCCATCGCCTGTTCCAGCGCGAGATCGCGCGCCGGCGGCTCCGCGCGCACGTAATCGGCCAGGTGCACCGACTGCCCGGTGAGCTGGCGATGCATCCAGTCGGTGACGAAGGGCGCCAGCGGCGCGAGCAGCCGGCACGTCACCACCAGCACCTCGTGCAGCGTGGCGAACGCCGCGCGGTTGTCGGGCGCGTCCACCTCGTAGAACCGGGCGCGCGTCTGCCGCACGTACCAGTTGGACACGTCCTCCACCACGAACTGCATGATGAGCCGCGTGGCGAGCGTGGCGTCGTAGCCGGTGAGCAGGCGATCGGCCTCCTCTTCTACCGCGGCCAGCCGCGAGAGGATCCATCGGTCCACGAGCGGCCGCTCCGCCACCGGCGGGTCGGCGTCCGACGGCGACCAGCCGAAGCCCGCGTAGAGCGCGAAGATGCCGCTGTAGACGTTGCGCAGCGTGAGCAGGAAGCGCCCCACCGTCTCGCGAATGGCCGCCTCGTCGAAGCGCCGCGGCACCCACACCTGGCTCGAGGCCACGAGGAACAGCCGCACCGCGTCCGCGCCGTGCCGCTCCAGCACCTCCCACGGGTTCACGACGTTGCCGCGGCTCTTGGACATCTTCTGGCCGCTGGCGTCGAGCACGAGGTCGTTCACCACCACCGACCGGTACGGCGCGGCGACGTGCCGGTTGTTCGGCAGCGCCTCCCCGAGCCCGGCGGCGATCGCGAGCAGCGAGTAGAACCATCCGCGCGTCTGGTCCACCCCCTCGGCGATGAAGTCCGCCGGATACGCGGTCGGCAGCTGCTCCCGGTTCTCGAACGGATAGTGCCACTGCGCGAACGGCATGGAGCCGGAGTCGAACCAG
>DATANT010000366.1:0-3303 GCA_036266115.1 Gemmatimonadaceae bacterium
TGCCCCGCGCACTGCCGGAGCTGCTCACAGAGGGTCGCCATGCAGCCGTGACGGTGCAAGCGATACGCCACATCCGCCGGTGCCGCATCGCCTGCCGCCCCGATCCGGCGGCGCTACGCCTCGCCGCGCGCCGCTTCCGGCGTGGACGGCGGCGTGGAGCGCGGCCCCCGCCGGCGCGGCGCGAAGCGCCGGCCCACGAGCACCGCGACGAGAACGACGGCACCCAGTGGGATGATCACGCCCAGCGACGCGATGAGCGCCGCCACCACGCCCACGAAGTTGCGCCACGCCTGCCGCACCGCCTCGCCCAGTGGGCCGGGGCCCTGCCGCGGGTCCACGAGCGGCATGGGCTCGCGCACCGTGAGGGTGAGCGAGCTGTAGGCGACGCGCGTGCGCAGGTAGCGCATGCGCCCGTCCAGCCGCTCGATCTGCTCGCGCACGCGCGCCAGCTCGCGCTCCACGCTCAGCACGTCGTCCAGCTTGCCGGTGCGCGTGGCGAGCAGCGTCACCAGCCGCTCCTCCAGCCGCCGGGCGTTGGCGACGCGAGCATCCAGGTCTGTGTACTCCTCGCCCACGTCCTCCGCGCCAACGGACACGGCCTCCACTCGGCCGAGCGAGGCCAGCCCGCTCATGATCTCGTCGAAGCGCGCGGTGGGCAGCTTGAGCTCCAGGGTGCCCGAGCGCCACTGGTTGCGTCCCGTCTGCAGCTGCTCGGTGGCCACGTAGCCACCCGCGCGTGTGGCGAGCTGCCGCACGGCGGCCACCGCGCGCTCCAGCGAGTCCACTTCCACCGTGGCCGATCCGGTGCGGATGAGCATCGGCCCGGAAGTGGCCTGGGTGCCGGTCGTGGACGGCAGTTGCAGGGCGGCATCGGCCGCGGCGCCGCCGGCGATGCCCACGGCCGCCTGGGGCGCCATTGCCCGCTTGGCGTGCCCGCCCTGATCCGGCATGGGGCTGGCAGGGGCCGTGGACGTCGCTTCGTCCGCCATGCTGCTGGACGATGGATTGCTGCAGGCGGCGAACAGGAGGGCCGCCGGAAGCATCGCGCGGGTGAGCAGGGTGGCGGACGGTCGCATGAAGGGCTCCGGTGCGGGAATGGACGAGTGTCGAGCGCCGTGGCGCCCTTCCGTATGACGCACATCCGGCGCGATCATGCACATTCCTGGTGGCGCCCCGCATGGCTCGCCCATCCGGCCGGCTCGGGTAACTCTCTTTGCTTGGACTCGTTCATGCTCCGTGGTCGTCCGCAGCTCCACTCGCGCTCCAGGCGCGTTCTGCCGTTCCTCGTGCTCGCCTCGGCGGCACTCGCCGCGTGCGCGCCATCGGCCGGCGGCCGAGCGGGTGCGCCGCCGGCGCCGGATGGCGCCGGCGCGCAGGCCGTGTCGGCGCCCATCGGCGACGTGCGCTACGAGGTGGCCTTCGACCAGGCCACCGCGAGCCGGCGGGCGCTGCTCGTCTCCATGACGTTCACGGTGGCCGGCACCCAGCCGGTGCTGCTCGCCATGCCGGCCTGGACGCCCGGCGCGTACGAGATCAGCAACTTCGCCCGCAACGTCGTGGGCTTCGCGCCCTCCACGGCCGGGCGCCCGCTGCGCTGGGACAAGACGGCCTACGACACGTGGCGGGTGTGGCCGGCGGGCGCGGGGCCGGTGGAGGTGCGCTTCGAGTACCGGGCCGACTCCCTGGACAACGCCATGGCCTGGACGCGCCCCGACTTCGCGTTCTTCAACGGCACCAACGTGTTCCTGTATCCGCGCGGGCGGAGCCTGGACTTCGCGGCCACCGTGACCATCCGCACCGAGCCCTCGTGGACGGTGGCCACCGGCATGGCGAGCGCCGGCGCCGCGCGCACGTACGCGGAGCGCAACTACCACGACCTGGTGGACATGCCGTTCTTCGTGGGGCGCTTCGATCTGGACAGCGCGACGGTGGCCGACCGTGTCACGCGGCTCGCCACGTATCCGCGGGGCGCGGTCGCCGGCGCGCGGCGTGCCAGGCTGTGGGACCAGATGCGCCGCATGATCCCGCCGCAGATCGCCGTGTTCGGGGACACGCCGTACGGCAGCTACACCACGATGATCGTCGTGGACGAGGGCATCGGCGGCGGGAGCGCGCTGGAGCACCAGAACTCGCACCTGGGCATCTACAATCCGGGGCTGCTGGACGACGTCGCCATCCCGTCCATCACGGCGCACGAGATCTTCCACCTGTGGAACGTGAAGCGGCTGCGGCCGGCGGCCATGTGGCCGTATCGCTACGACGTGCCGCAGCCCACCACCCTGCTCTGGATGAGCGAGGGCTTCACGGATTACTACGCCGATCTGGCGCTCGTGCGCGGCGGGGTGGTGGACTCCGCCGCCTTCCTGCAGCTCACGCAGGGCAAGATGAGCGAGGTGGCGAGCATCGCCCCGGTGGCGCTGGAGGATGCGTCGCTCTCCACCTGGATCCAGCCGGTGGACGGCACGGCGTACGTCTACTACCCCAAGGGCTCGCTGGTGGGGCTCGTGCTGGACGTGCTCGTTCGCGACGCGAGCGATAACGCGGCCGGGCTGGACGACGTGATGCGCGAGCTCTATCGGACGCGCTTCCAGCAGGGTCGGGGCTTCACGGACGACGACTTCTGGGCCACCGTCTCGCGCCACGCCGGCAACACGCCGTTCGCGGACGTGCGCGCCCGCTACGTGGACGGACGCGAGCCGTTGCCCTGGGACCGCGTGCTGCCGCTCGCCGGCCTGCGCCTCACGGCCGACACCGTGAGCACACCGTTGCTCGGCATCCAGCAGTCGGTGGATTCCGCGGGCGTGCAGGTGATGGAGGTGGACCCCGCCGGCGCCGCCGCGCGTGCCGGCGTGCGCGCCGGCGACTACCTGGTGAGCGTGGGCGACATCAAGGTGGACGGGCTGGCCTACGGCCCGCAGTTCCGGGCGCGGTTCGCGAACAAGGAAGGCGCGCCGCTCCGCATCGTGGTGCGCCGTGATGGACGCCCCGTCACGCTGCACGGCAGCGTGATGCTCACCCGGCAGGTGCGCCAGCAGCTCGTGGCCAGCGCCGACGCGAGCGAGAAGGCGCTGAGGATCCGGGACGGGATCTTCAGGGGGCGGACGACGGCGAGCAGCGGGAAGTGAGGAGCCGGGAGCCAGAAGCCAGAAGGGCCCTACGCCGCTTCCCGGTCCTTGTCATCCCGAGCGAGCGCAGCGAGTCGAGGGATCTGGCGTCACCAGGGGCGTGGCCGGCCACCAGCACCGTACAGTAGATCCCTCGACTGCGCGGCCCTGCGGGCCGCTCCGCTCGGGATGACAAGCA
>DATANT010000367.1:0-19204 GCA_036266115.1 Gemmatimonadaceae bacterium
TACGGACGCCGCCGCCGTGGTGGACGAGCTGGCGCGGCTGGACGCGGACAGCCTGGCGGTGCACCACAAGCGCGTGGAGGTGGCCTGCAGGCTGGACGACCGCGGACGGCTCGTGAACGCCTACCTGGGGCTGGCCGGCGCCCTGCGCCGCGGCGGCAATGACAAGCGCGCGCGGGCCGTGTACCAGCGCGTGCTGGACCTGGAGCCGGAGCTGGAGGACGCGCGGAGCGCACTGGGTGGCGATGCCTCGCCGCCGCCGGCGATGGCGCACGACCTCGTGCTCGAGAGCGGCGCCGCCACGGACGCGGACGCGGATGCCGGCGCGAAGCGCGGGGCACCGGAGGCCGATGTCTTCGCGGCGGCCGACGCGGCCGAGCCGACGCCGGTCCACCAACCCCACGTCAGCGTTCCGCCTCGGCCGGTCTTCCGCCCGCTCGGGGGCCAGGCGCACGATGGCGCGAGTGGTGCTTCAGCGTCGCCGCGGCGAACCGAGCCCGTGCGATCGGTGCCGGCGCCGCCGCTGGCCGACGACGCCTTCGTGGATCTGGGCGACCTGCTGCGCGACGACGAGGCGCCACGATCCACGCGCATGGTGATCGAGGAGCGCGCACCAACCGGTGACGAGCAGGCGGATTTTCAGGAGATGCTGCGTAAATTCAAGCAGGGCGTCTCGGAGAGTGTGGACGAGGAGGACCACGAGAGCCATTATGATCTGGGGGTGGCGTACAAGGAGATGGGACTCGTGGACGAGGCCATCGCCGCCTTCCAGAAGGCACTGCACGGCACCGACCGACGCGCGCGAACATACGAGGCACTCGGGCAATGCTTCGTGGAAACGCGTAAGTTCTCCGTGGCCGCGGCGGTGCTGCGGAACGCGCTCCAGGAGCCCGGTCTCGATGACCGGCAATTGATTGGTGTGCTCTATCTTTTGGGCCAGGCGGCGGAAGCGGTGGAGAACCAGGAGGAAGCCACGATGTACTATCAGCGGGTCTTCGCGGTGGACGTCGAGTTTCGCGACGTCACGACGCGGCTCGACTCACTCGCCCAGGGAGCCCATCCGGTGAGCTCGTGACCACTGCGTCGCGATCGGCACCCGGCGGCGCGAGCGGCGCCCTGGCCGACATCCAGTCGCCCGTGCGGACCGCCCTGGACGGCGTGCCGCAGGAGATGCGGCGCATCGTCGCCGCGGAAGAGGGGCTGGTGAACGAGGTGGCCGGCCACCTCATGATGATGCGTGGCAAGATGTTCCGCCCCACGCTCGTGCTCCTGGCGAGCGCGGTGGATGGCCGCCCCGAGCCGATCGCGCTCTCCTACGCGGCGGTGGCGGAGCTCATCCACCTGGGCACACTGGTGCACGACGACTCGGTGGACCACTCGGCGCTCCGGCGCGGCATGCCCACGGTGAACTCGGCGTTCAGCCACCAGGTGTCGGTCATCATGGGCGACTACATCTACGTCCGGGCCATCGGCGAGCTGGTGCGCCTGGGGGACCTGGACGTGCTGCGGGTGGTGGTGCGCGCCTCCAACGAGATGACGCTGGGCGAGATGCGGCAGCTCGCGGCCATCGACGCGCTGAGCTTCTCGGAGGCCGCCTACACCAGGCTCATCGGCGCCAAGACGGCATCGCTGCTCTCCGCGTCGTGCGAGGTGGGAGCGCTGTGCGGCGCGAGCCGCTGGCGCGAGCAGCTGGCGCGGTACGGCGAACGGCTGGGGCTGGCGTTCCAGATCGCCGACGACCTGCTCGACTACACCGGCAGCGCGGAGACCACCGGAAAGCCGGTGGGACTCGATCTGCGCGAGCACAAGGTCACCCTCCCGCTCATCGCCGCGCTGCCCGGCATGTCGCCGGCGGCCCGGGGGTGCGTGGACCGGCTCTTCGCCGCCACCACGCCCACCGATCAGGAGATCGCCGAAGTGGTGGCCGTGGTGACCGAGCATGGCGGCCTGGACTATGCCCGCACGAGGGGCGAGCAGTACGCGCAGCAGGCCGAAGAGGCACTGGCGGAGCTGCCGGACTCGCCCGCGCGGGCGGCGCTGGGCGACGCGATCGGGTACGTCATGGACCGGCGGTGGTGATGGCGCAACGTGGACGCGGCATGGCGCGACACCGCCCGACTTTTCACGCCCTGGTGCTCGCGATCGGGTTCATCGTGGGCGGCTTCATGACCCAGGCGGCCCGGCGGTGGCTGCCGGCGGGCGCGGTGAAGGAGTTCCTCACCACCGGGGTGACGCCCTCCATTGGACCGTTGCAGCTCGACCTCGTTATCTTGAAGATGGCAATCGGTCCCATCGCCCTCGATGTCTCGCTTCTGAGCCTCGTCGGTGTCCTCATCGCTTATCTCATCGCGCGCTCGCTGTTCTAGGCCCGCCGATCCAGGAGTCCGCCATGTTTGGTAACCTCGGCTTTCCGGAAATCCTGATCATCCTCGTGATCGTGCTCCTGCTCTTCGGCGCGCGACGCATTCCCGAGATCGCCGGCTCCATGGGCAAGGGGATTCGCGAGTTCAAGAAGAACATGACCGACATGGAGCGCGCCATCTCCGAGCCGCCGCGCGAGGCCAATCGGATCGAGGCGGGCGGCCGGGACGCCGTGGCGCGCAGCGACGCCCGCGAGGGCGAGCCGGTCGCGCGCAACGACGACGATCGCCCCGAGCCCAAGCGGCTCCTGAGCTGAGCACGCGGCAGGAGGGCCGGTCCCCGGCGCTCCTGCCCGGCACGACGAGGCGCGATGCAGAACGCCCCCGCGAGTCATCGACTCGCGGGGGCGTTCTGCATTCGGGCGGCTGGTGCCGCCGATCAGCCGCGCGGCGCGAGGCCGCGCGGCATCGGTCAGAGCGGCGTCTGCGCGCGGGCCGATGCGCGAATCTGCGCGCGCTTGTCCTTGACCTTGGCCGACTCGCGCAGGTTGCGCACGAACTGCGCGGCGCGCTGCTGACGCACCGCCTGGGTCACCTGGTCGCGCTGCTGCGCCTTCACCTGGGTCCAGGCCGCGCTGTCCGCTTCCACCCGACGGTCCACGCGCATCACGATCACCGCGTCACGCGTGGAGACCGGCGCGCCCACCGTGTTGAGCGGGAGCGCGAACGCCGCACCGATGGCTTCGTTGGCCTGGCCGATGCCTGGGACGAAGCTCGCACGCGTGAACGGCTCGGTGGTGGTGACGGTGAGGCCGGCCGCGGTGGCCGCCTGCTCCAGCGAGCCGGCCCGCGCCGCCTGGACGAGCTGCTGCGCCTGCGGGACGAGCTTCTCCACCGCCTTCTCGGCGGCGAGCCGGCGCTTGATGTCGTCGCGCACCGCGGCGAACGGCTGCGGGCCGCCGCGCACCAGCGAATCGAGGCGGGCCAGGTAGTAGCCATCGTCCGCCGCCACCAGGTCGCTGGTCTCGCCCGGCTTCGCGCCGCCGAATGCCCACGCGCTCACGTCGGGCACGTAGCGCCCGCCAGCCACCAGCGGCTCACCCTCGAAGGCCACCACCTGCGTCACCGGCAGCATGAGCTTCTTGGCAGCGCTGTCGAACTTCGCCGGCTCGTCCGAGGTCGCGGCCATCGCGGCCAGCGAGTCGGCGCGCCGATCGAGGCGCGAGGCGGCGCTGTCGCTCTGGCGAATGGGAAGCAGGATGTGGCGCAGCGCGAGCGTGTCGCCCTTGCGCTCGTCCAGCGTGATCAGGTGGTAGCCGAACTGCGTGAGCACCGGCGCGGAGAGCTGCCCGGGGCGCAGCGCGCGTGCCGCATCCCCGAACTCCTTCACGAACACGTCCGCAGTGGTGCGGCCCAGCGAGCCGCCCTGCGCGGCCGACGCGGAGTCCACGCTCTCGCGCTGCGCGACGTCGGCGAATCGGGCGCCGCCCTCGATCTCGCGCGTGAGCTCGAGCACGCGGTCGCGCGTGGCGGCCGTGTCGGCCGCCGTGATGGTGCGCGGCATCTGCACCAGCGACACCACGGCGCGTCCGGGCCGGTCGAAGCCCGCCTTGTTGCGATCGTAGAACGCGCGTAGCTCCGCGTCCGACACGGCGCCGCTGGTGTCGCCGGGCGCCGGACGGAAGGCCACGTACGAGGCCACGGCGGAATCGCCCTGATCCTGCCAGAGGCGCCAGAGCTGCGCGTCGCTCACGTAGACGCCGCTCGTGACCTGCTCGAACAGCTTCTGCTTGGGCAGCTCGGCGCGATAGTAGTTCTCGAGCGAGACGAGCAGGCCCTGCTGCTTGGCCGCCGGGCTGCTCAGGAACCGCCGGTACTTGTCCATGTCGAAGCGCCCTTCGGTCTGCAGCTCGGGACTCTGCAGCAGACCCTCGGGCGGGCTGTTGAGCGCCGCCGACCGGATCTCGTCGGCCGTCACGCCGATGCCGCGCCGCTCGTACTCCTGGCGGAGCAGCACCTCGTTCACGAGCTCCTCGTACGCCTGGTTCTCCAGGCGCTGCCGCTCATCCAGCGTGATGGCGCGGCCGAGGCGCGCTTCTTCCTGGCGTCGGAGGCTTTCGATGGCGTTCTGCCAGGCCATGTAGGGAATCTCGTCCCCGTTCACGGAGGCCACGGCGGTGCCCGACGTGACCGGCGCGCGGCCCAACAGTCCAGAGGTCTCAACAAGCAGGAAGCCGCCGACGAAGAACACAATCAGCAAGATCCAGACGTACTTCGCGGCGCTCCGCATCGATTGCAGCACGGGGCGAGACTCCTCAGATGGACGGGGGTGAATCGGGGGGAAACCAGTCTGGAAGGTAGGCCGGCAACCCGCGTAAAATCAAGGCGCGTTGTCACTTCTGATTGACTTGAATCGTCAGCACAGTATATCTTCTCCCACCCCGTCGCCCCGCCGGCGCGGCGCACTCGAGGGCCCAGGATGACCAGCTCTGCCCGCATCGAAGAACTCCGTCAGAAATTCGACGAGAACCCGCGGCGCTACTTCGCGCCGCTCGCCAACGAGTACCGTAAAACGGGCGAGCTGGCACAGGCCATCGAGATCTGTCGCACGCATCTCGCGCAGCAGCCCGGGCACATGAGCGGTCACATCGTGCTCGGCCAGGCGCTGTACGAGTCGGGCGAGCGCGACGAGTCCCAGCAGGTGTTCAACACCGCGCTGGAGCTCGATCCCGAGAATCTCATCGCGCTGCGCTACCTGGGCGACCTCGCCCGGGACACGGGCGATGCGGACTCGGCGCGCGGATGGTATCAGCGCGTGCTCGACGCGGATCCGCGGAACCCGGAGATCGTCCAGCGGCTCGAGGAGCTGGCGTCCGCCTCCGCGAGTGCGTCCACCGGCGCGTCCGCGGGCGGTGCGCCGGTGGACGAGACCGCGCGAGCCGACGCCGTCACGGCGTCCCGCGCCGAAGAGTCGCGTGAGACGCGGGTGACGCCGGCCGGGGTGGAGACGGTGGGCTTCGCCGAGGCGCTCCTGATGGTCAAGGAAGAGCAAGAGGTGGAGCTGCTGGATCTGGAGCCGAGCGGCGTGGACGGGGAGGACGTGACGTCTGAGCCCGCATCACGTGAGGAAGCGCAGGCGTTCGACCCCCACATCGGCTACACGCCGGCCTTCGGGGTGCCCGTGGTCCCGCCGCCCGCTGCGACCTTCGTCACCGAGACGATGGCCGAGCTCTATCTGCAGCAGGGGTTCCGCCAGGAGGCGCTCCAGGTGTATCGCCAGCTGCTGGCGCAGGCGCCGCACGACGAGCAGCTCCGCGCCAAGGTGGACGCGCTGGCCGACGACGCGGCTGCCCCGGCAGCGCTCGCAGTGGCCGACGCCACGGACGCCGAAGGATGGGCGCCCGGGCTCGTGGTGGCGGAGTGGCTGCGTCGCATGGCGGCCGGTGAGCGCGTGAACGTGGCCGCCGCGGCGGTATCTCCCGAGCCGTCGTCGATTGCGGCGGACGCCGCCGGCGCGGCCGCTGGCCTCGGGGTAGCGAGCGAGCTCGAGGAGCGCGACACCGAGCTCCGCGAGCCGGCGCCCGGCTTCGGCGCGTCCGACCGCGACGATGCGATGGCGGTCGGCGCGGCAGACACCCCGCGCGCGGACGACGGCTACGCGGCGCACGCCGCGGCCGACGCCATGGCGAACGACGACGCCGAGGATGACGAGATCGCCTCGGCTTTCGGCGCGGAGTACGTGCAGCCGGCGCCGGCCGGGTTCGGCGACGAGCCCTGGGCGGCCGCGGCCGACGAGACCACCGGTCCGGCCGGCACCGACGCCGCCGAGCGCTCGGCGGGGTTCGGGGAGACCTCGTTCGCTCTGCCGCCGGCGTTCTCCACCGACCCGGTGTTCGAGCCCGAGCCCGCGCGGAGCGAGGCGGCGGATGCCGCCTCGGTGGAGCTGGATCTCGGTGAGCCGATCGCTCGGGCGAGCGCCGAGCCCACGCCCGGCGACTCGCCGGTCGTGGACTTCGACTCGCTCTGGGCCGAGGCCGTGCCGCCGACCGAGGAGGCCGCCGCCGCCTCGCTGTTCGGCGCGACGGCGAGCCTGCAGGACGACCCCGCGCTCGAAGCGCAGCTGGCCGAGGCGAGCGCCGACGACCCCGATTCGCTGGACGCGCTCTTCGCCGCGCTGCCCACGGGCACGCCGGCGCAGGGCACCACGCCGGTGACGCCGGTGCGGGCGCAGAGCTTCTCCTTCGACCAGTTCTTCGAGGAGCCCACGTCGGCGGACCAGCCGTCCGGGGAGGTCGGTGCGGAGCACTCGGCCGAGCACGGGGAGGCGGAGCCGGAGGCTGACCTGGCCGAGTTCCACTCGTGGCTCTCGGGGCTCAAGAAGCAGTGAGGGTGGCCGTTCTCAACGGTCCCAACCTGAACCTGCTGGGCCGGCGCGAGCCGGCTCTCTATGGGGCGACCACGCTGGCCGAGATCGAGCGCCGGCTGGGCGAGGTGGCGCGGGAGCTCGGAGCAACGGTGCACTGCTCGCAGCACAACGGCGAGGGTGCGCTGGTGGACGCCGTGCAGGCGCTCGCCGGCGTCGCCGACGCAGCCATCATCAACGCGGGCGCGTACAGCCACACGAGCCTGGCCATCCGCGACGCCTTCGCCGCCGTGGACGTACCGTTCGTGGAGGTGCACCTCACGAACATCTACGCGCGCGAGCCCGAGCGGCGTCACTCCATGCTCGCGGCCGGCGCGCGGGCGGTGATCTGCGGCTTCGGCGCCGCGGGCTACGAGCTCGCGCTGCGCGGCCTGGTGGCGTCGCAGGGAGCCGCCGCGTCGTCGCCCCGTGGCTGACCGGCGCCCGGCGCGTCTCGCCGCGCTCGTGGACGCGCTCGATCGCGTCCATCTGGACGCGGTGCTCGTCACCAGCCTGCCCAATATCCGCTATCTCACCGGATTCTCGGGGTCCAGCGCGCTGCTCGTCGTGAGCCGGCGCGAGGTGCTCTTCGTCTCGGACTTCCGCTATCTCACGCAGGCCTCCGCCGAGGTGGGCGCGGTGGCTCGGGTGAGCATCCAGGAGAGCAGCCTGTGGGCCGGGCTCTGGCAGCTTCTGCCACAGCTCGCGGGCATCGAGGCCATCGGCTTCGAGTCCGCCTCGCTGCTCCATCGCGACTTCCAGCGCCTGCTGGAGAGCGGCACCCGCTGGCAGTGGCGCCCCACCGCCGACCTGGTGGAGGCGCTGCGCGAGCGCAAGGACGCCGGGGAGGTGGCCGCCATCCGCGCCGCGGGCGCGATGGCCACCGAGGCCCTGGCGCGCACGCTGGACCAGGTACGGCCCGGGATGACCGAGCTGGCGGTGGCCGGCCTGCTGGAGAAGGCGCTGCGCGATGCGGGGAGCGAGGACTTTCCCTTTCCGTGCATCGTGGCCTCGGGCGAGCGCGCCGCACTGCCCCACGCCCGACCGTCCACCCGGACGCTCGCGGCGGGCGACCTGCTGCTGCTGGATTTCGGCGCCGAATCCGGGGGCTACTGCGCGGACGTGACGCGCACCGTGGCCGTGGGGCCGGCCACGGACCGGCAGCGCGAGATCCACGCCGTGGTGCAGGGCGCGCAGGCGGTGGCGCTGGCCGGCATCCGCGCCGGGATGACCGGACGGGATGCCGATGCGCTCGCGCGCGGCTACATTGAGCGCGCCGGCTTTGGTGCGCAGTTCGGTCACGGGCTGGGCCACGGGCTGGGGCTCGAGGTCCACGAGGCGCCACGCCTGTCACGGGTGGCGGACGCCGTGCTGTCCACGGATGCCGTCGTGACCATCGAACCTGGTATCTACGTGCCCGGCTGGGGTGGCGTCCGCATCGAGGACGACGTGCACCTGGCCGTTGACGGTCCCGAGACGCTCACTCACTTCACCCGCGATCTGCTCCAGATCGCGTGATCCCCGCTGCGGACGACCATTCGCCATGGACATGATCGACCTTCGCTACGTCAAGAAGCTGATCGAGATGCTCGACGGCTCCACCGTGGATTCCATCGAGATCTCGTCCGATAAGGGGATGAAGCTCCGGCTGTCGAAGACCGGCATGCCGCGGGTGGGCGTGCAGGTGGCCGCTGCGGCGCCCGCGCCGGCGGCCGTGGCGCCCGCGCCGGGCCTGGCCGCGGCCAGTGCCGCGCCCGCCGACGTTGCGCCGGCGGCGTCCCGGAAGTCGGATTGGTTGGAGGTGAAGTCGCCGATGGTCGGCACCTTCTATTCGGCGCCCGAGCCGGGCGCCAAGCCGTATGTGTCCCCGGGCTCGCGGATCCAGAAGGGCGAGGTGCTGTGCATCATCGAGGCGATGAAGATCATGAACGAGCTCGAGTCGGAGATCTCGGGATCGGTCGTCGAGGTGCTCGTCGAGGATGCCCACCCGGTGGAGTACGGCCAGGTTCTCTTCCGCGTCGACCCCAATGGCTGACCCCACGCGAACGCCGACACCTACCGCTGCCGCTCCAGCTCCCGCCGCCTCGGGGAGCGTCGACTTCAAGGCCGTCCTGCTCTCCATGGTGCAGCAGGGCGCGTCCGACCTGCACCTGAAGGTGGGGCGCCCGCCCACGCTGCGCGTGAACGGCGAGCTCCAGGCCATGCCGCTGCCTCCCATGCGGCCCGAGGACCTCACGCAGCTCGCCAAGGAGCTGATGACGCCCCGGCAGGTGAAGGAGTTCACCGAGCAGCGCGAGACCGACTTCGCCACCGGCGTGCCCGGGGTGGGGCGCTTTCGCGTGAACATCTACCAGCAGCGGGGCACGGTGGCCTTCGCGCTGCGCATCGTGCCGCACCAGACGCCGTCCATCGAGGACCTCAACCTGCCGCCGGTGGTGGGCGAGATCGCCCTGCGGCCGCGCGGGCTGGTGCTCGTCACGGGCATCACGGGCTCGGGCAAGAGCACGGCGCTGGCGGCGATGATCCAGCACGTGAACGAGCGGCGGCGCGCCAACATCATCACCATCGAAGACCCGATCGAGTTCCTGCACCGCGATCAGCAGTGCCTGATCAACCAGCGCGAGGTGGGCACCGATACGTCGGGCTTCGGCCAGGCGCTGCGCCGCGTGCTGCGCCAGGATCCGGACGTGATCCTGCTGGGCGAGATCCGCGACCTGGAGACGCTCGACACCGCGCTCAAGGCGGCCGACACCGGGCACCTCGTGTTCTCCACGCTGCACACGACCGACGGCACGCAGACCATCAACCGCATCCTCTCGTTCTATCCGCCGCACCAGCAGGCGGAGGTGCGCTTCGCGCTCTCGAGCGCGCTGATGGCGGTGATCTCGCTGCGCCTGGTGCCGCGCTCCGACCGGCCGGGCCGCGTGCCGGCCGCCGAGGTGCTCATCAACACGGCGGCGGTGCGCGAGAACATCCGCGACATGAACAAGGTGTTGAACATCCCGGAGCTCATCAAGGAAGGCACGGTGCAGTACGGGATGCAGAGCTTCGACCAGTCACTCATGTCGTGGTACACGAAGGGCGTCATCTCCTACGAGAACGCGCTCTTCTACGCCACCAACCCGAGTGAGTTCGCCCTGCGGGTGCAGGGCGTGGCCGGCGCCAGCGACACGACGTGGGACGAGTTCGCCCAGCCCGTAGGCGCCTGACGCGCCCGCCTTTCCGTCTTTCCCTTCCGCATGATCCAGCCAGTTCTGATGGCCAACCGCAGGTGGGCAGTCGTCGCTCATGTTTAAGAAAGTTCTGATCGCCAACCGCGGCGAGATCGCGCTGCGCGTGATCCGCGCCTGCCGGGAGCTGGGCATCCAGACGGTCGCCGTGTACTCGGAGGCCGACCGGGAGTCGCTGCACGTGCGCTTCGCCGACGACGACGTGTGCGTCGGGCCGGCGCCGGCGCGCGACTCGTACCTCAAGATCCCGCGCATCATCGCGGCTGCCGAGATCACCGGCGCCGACGCCATCCATCCGGGCTACGGCTTCCTGGCCGAGAACGCCGAGTTCGCGGAGACGTGCGCGGCGTCCAACATCGCCTTCATCGGCCCCACGGCCGAGCAGATCCGGGTGATGGGTGACAAGGCCGCGGCGCGCAAGGCGATGTCGGCGGTGGGCGTGCCCATCGTGCCCGGCACGCCCGGCCCGGTGGAGGATCCCGACGAGGCGCTCGCCTTCGCGCGCGAGATCGGCTTTCCGGTGATCATCAAGGCGGCGGCCGGCGGCGGCGGGAAGGGGATGCGCGTGGCCAAGGATCCGGACGACTTCGCCCGCTCCTTCCAGCTCGCGCGCTCCGAGGCGCTGAGCGCCTTCGGCAACGGCGACGTCTACGTGGAGAAGTACCTGGCCCGCCCGCGCCACATCGAATTCCAGATCCTCGGCGACCGGCACGGCAACGTGCTGCACCTGGGCGAGCGCGACTGCTCGGTGCAGCGCCGCCACCAGAAGCTCATCGAGGAGGCGCCGAGCCCCGCGCTCACCCCGGAGCTGCGGGCGGTGATGGGCGAGGCCGCCGTACGTGGGGCCAAGGCCATCGACTACGTGGGTGCCGGCACCATCGAGATGCTGCTGGACGAGGACGGCTCGTTCTACTTCATGGAGATGAACACGCGCATCCAGGTGGAGCACCCGGTGACCGAGATGCTCACCGGCGTGGACCTGGTGAAGGAGCAGATCCGCGTGGCCGCCGGCGAGCCGCTGGGCGTCACCGAGCTGCCGCCGCTGCGCGGGCACGTGATCGAGTGCCGCGTGAACGCCGAGGACCCGGCGCGCAACTTCCAGCCGTCGCCGGGCCGCGTGGACGTCTTCCATCCCCCCGGCGGGCCGGGCGTGCGCGTGGACACGCACGTCTACGCCGGCTACTCGGTGCCGCCGTACTACGACTCGCTGCTGGCCAAGATCATCTGCCAGGGACGCGACCGTCCGGAGGCGCTGCGCCGCATGCAGGTCGCGCTCGAGAGCTTCATCATCGAGGGGGTCACCACCACCGTGCCGTTCCTGGCGCGCGTGATGAGCAATCCACGCTTCCAGGCCGGGGATGTGGACACGAAGTTCCTGGAGCGCGAGAGCGACCTGATGAAGGAGCCGGTGTAAGTGCGCCTCGACGTCTGTTTCGGGCCGCAGACCTGCGGCCCGAACGAAGTGGCCAATCGGGTGGTGGCGGTGATCGACGTGCTGCGCGCCTCCACCACCATCGCGGTGGCGCTGGCCAACGGCGCGCGCAAGGTGGTCCCGTTCGAGAACTCCGAGGACGCGGTGCTCCGGTCCAAGGACTTCGAGCGCGGCGGCGTGCGGCTGGCCGGCGAGCGGCGCATGCGGCCCATCCCGAGCTTCGATTTCGGCAACTCGCCGCTGGAGTTCACGCGCGAGGCGGTGGAGGGGCACACGCTGCTGTTCGCCACCACCAACGGCACCGGCGCGCTGGTGGCGGTGCACGGCGCGCGCGACGTGGTGGTGGCGAGCTACGTCAACTTCACCGCCGTGCTCGCGCTGCTGCGCACGGCGGCGCGAGCCAACGTGGACATCACCATCCTGTGCGCGGGCAGCGAGCGGCACTTCTCGCTGGAGGACACGGCGTGCGCCGGCCGCTACGTCCGTCACCTCGTGGCCGGGCACGACAGCGTGCAGCTGAACGACGCCGCGCGCGCGGCGATGCTCGTGGAGCAGGGATATGGCGACGACATCGCCCGCATCTTCGCCGATGGCTCGCACGGCCGCGCGCTGGTGGAGGCCGGCTACGAGGCCGATCTCGCGGTCTGCGCCGCCGTGGATTCCTATCCTGTGATTCCCATCTACCAGGACCGGCAGATCACCAGGCTGGGGCCCGACAGGGAGCGGTAGGCCAGTGGGTCGCGGTCAGCTCCGGCGCGAGCTCGCGGGGATCGCCCTCGTACTCCTCGGCATCTTCGTGGCGGGGGCGGTGCTCGTGGAGCGCCCGGCCGCCATGGGCTCGTGCGCCGACGCGACGCGCTTCTTCGGCCCCGCCGGCGCCTGCCTGCGCGCCGGCCTCGTGGGGCTCCTGGGCTGGCCCACCGCCGTCCTGCTGCCGCTGGGCGCGGTGGTGTTCGGCGCGCGGCTGTTCACGCACCACGAGGACCAGGGCGGCGGGCGCGTGCTGGTGCTCCTGGCCGGGGGCGTCGCGCTGCTCCCGGTGGTGCTGGGTCTCGCCGCTGGCGGGTCGCGCGACGGCTCATCCCTCGCGGGCGTGTGGGGTGGGCTGGTGGCGTTCTACCTGGCACGCGCCTTCGGCGCCGCGGGCGCCTGGATCGTGGCCTTGCTGGCGGGGAGCGCGCTCACTGCGGCCACGGTCTCCTGGAACCCGCTCCGCATGGTGCTCGGCCGCCGGCGCGCGGGATCGGTGGTGGTGCTCGACGCCGCCGCGCTCCCCGAGCGGGCGAGCCGGGCGCGGCTGCTGGAGCCCGCGCCCGAGGAGATGCCGGCCATCGATCCGCGCTACGTGGCGGAAGCCGTGGCCGTGGAGGAGCCGGACGCGCTGCCGGTGGATGGCAAGGCGGCCCGGGGCAAGCGCGAGCGCAAGGGCGGTAAGCCCGACGCGGCCGCCGAGCGCGCCGACCGGATCGCCGCGGAGATCGAGAGCACCGAGCATCGCGAGGCGCACTTCGACGACGACCTGCCGCCGGGCGATCTGCTGAACCCGCCCGCGCCCCGCAACGCGGAGCAGGGGAAGCGCGAGCTGGAGCAGGCCGGGCAGAAGCTCATGGCGGCGCTGCGCACGTTCAAGGTGGACGGGGAGCTGGTGGGCTGGACCACCGGCCCCACGGTGACGCAGTTCGAGGTGGAGCCGGCGGCCGGCGTGAAGGTGCGCCAGATCGCCACGCTGGCCGACGACCTGGCGCTGGCCATGCGCGCGGCGAGCATCCGCATCGTGGCACCCATTCCGGGACGCGGCGCGGTGGGCGTGGAAGTGCCCAACCCCTCGCCCGAGATGGTGGTGTTCCGCGAGCTGGTGGACGCGCGCGACTTCCAGCAGGCGCGCGCGGCGCTGCCCATCGCGCTCGGCAAGGACCTGGAGGGCAAGGCGGTGATCGCCGACCTCGCCAAGATGCCGCACCTGCTCATCGCCGGCGCCACGGGCTCGGGCAAGTCGGTGTGCGTGAACACCATCATCACGAGCCTCATCTACCGCCACACGCCGCGCACGCTGCGCTTCCTGATGGTGGACCCCAAGATGGTGGAGCTCTCGGTGTACAACACGCTCCCCCACCTGCGGCACAAGGTGATCACCGACAACCGCGATGCGGCGGCGGTGCTCAAGTGGGCGGTGCTGGAGATGCAGGAGCGCTACGAGCTGCTCGCCGCCAACGGCTGCCGCAACATCCAGGACTTCAACAAGCGCGTGGCCGACGGCGCCCCGCTCCAGACGCCTCGGCGCCCGGACGTGGCGTTCGAGGACCGCGTGTACGGCGGCGGCATCCTGCCGTACATCGTGGTGGTGATCGACGAGATGGCCGACCTCATGATGACCGTGCAGGGCGAGGTCGAGACCCCCATCGCGATGCTCGCGCAGAAGGCGCGCGCCATCGGGATCCACCTGATCCTGGCCACGCAGCGCCCCAGCGTGAACGTCATCACGGGGCTCATCAAGGCGAACTTCCCCAGCCGCATCGCGTTCCGCGTGGCGTCGCAGGTGGACAGCCGCACCATCATCGACGGCGCGGGCGCCGAGACGCTGCTGGGCAACGGCGACATGCTGTTCATCCCGCCGGGCAAGTCCGAGCCGTCGCGGCTGCAGGGCGCCTACCTGTCCAGCGAGGAGACGGAGCGCCTGATGGGGTGGTTCGACGCGCGACGCGAGGCCGAGCGCTCGCGGCGCGAGCTGGAGGGGCTGCCGTGGTCCGAGCCGAGCGTGCACGAGGCGGACATCCTGGAGGTCGTGCGGGCGCGCGAGGTGGTGGAGAGCGGCAAGGGCGACGCGGACGACGACGGCGAGGCGGGCGACCGGGACAAGCTGTTCCGCGAGGCCGCGGAGGTGTGCGTCCAGCACCAGCAGGGATCCACGTCGCTCCTGCAGCGGCGGCTCAAGGTGGGCTACGGCCGCGCCGCGCGGATCATCGACCAGCTGCACGCGGCCGGCGTGCTCAGCCCGCCCGACGGCTCCAAGCCGCGCGACGTGCTCATGGGCTTGGAAGACCTGGACCGGATCTGCGGCTCGCGCTAGTCTGCAGGGTACCGCCAACCCGGAGATCGTGGATGACCCTGCGCGCCGTGGGCCTCGCGGCCACCCTGCTCGTGCTGCCCGCCGCCGCTCCGGCCCAGGCGGCACCCACCCACCCCTCGGCGCCCGACGCCGCCGGCGCGGCCCTCCTGACGCTCGATGCATCCGGCGTGAAGGCGGGGCTCTGGTCGTACCAGTCCACGATGAGCCGGGATGGCCAGACGGTGGCGCTGGGGGAGCGCACCCTGGCGGTGTCGGCCGCCACCGATGGCGAGCGTCCGGCCTGGCTCATCGTGGATCGGATCGATGCCGGGGGGCAGTCGGTGGCGGACTCGCTCTTCGTGAGCCGCGACTCGCTGCAGCCGCTCCGGCGCGTGGCCGCCATGGGACCCATGATCATCCGCAACGCGTTCACGGCGGACAGCATCACGGGCAGCCAGGGCATGCAGGGCACCGCCCTGCCCATCGCGCTGGCCCGGCCGGAGGCGCTCATGGTGAACAGCGGGATGCTGGAGACGGCGTTCACGCTCGTGCCGCTGCGGCTGGGCTGGCACGCCACGGTGCACCAACTGCTGGCCGGACCGGCGGGAACGAGCGTGGTGCCGGTGGACCTCACCGTGACGGGAGAGGACACGGTGGCCGGACCCGCGGGGCCGGTGGACAGCTGGCGGCTCTCCGCCACCGCCGGCGGGGCCGAGCAGACCATCTGGCTGGCCAAGGCGGACCGGCGGCTGGTACGGATGCGCTCCACGCTCGCGCAGATGCAGGGCGTCACCTACGAGACGGTGCTCACCGGGGGCCCGTAGCCGGGCTCCAGGCCCCGGAGGCGAACGCACGCGCCGCCGGGCGCGATTTGGATGCGGTGAGCCGCGCCCGGCGCCGCTATCCTCCCCCCATGTCGGCGGCCAGGCAGGAGCTGGGACTGCTCGGGGAGCGCATCGCGGAGCGTTGGTTACGGCGCGCCGGGTGGCAGGTGCTCGCTCGTCGCTTCCGGAGCGGGCATCGGGATCTGGACCTCGTCGTGCGGCGGGGCGAGATGGTAGCCTTCGTGGAGGTCAAGGCGCGCCGCGGGTGGGGGCTGGGCGATCCGGTGGAGGGCGTGCGGTGGCGCAAGCGGCGGGAGCTCGCCCGGTCGGCGTGGGTGTGGATCGACCGGTTCGGGCGGCCGGAGCTCAGCTACCGGTTCGACGTCGTCGGGATCGTTCTGCTGCCCGGCCGGGTACTCGTCTCGCACGTCGCGGATGCATTTTCCCTGGATCCAGGCGCTTGATTTGCGGGCCCGAGTTTCGTATTCTGTTCGGGTGTCGCGCCAGTGGGGTCCCGGGCAGATTCCCATTGCATGGCCAGGGTTGGCTCACGCTCAACGAGGGTGGACGAATGGCAGTTTCGACCATGCAGGATGACAAGAAGAAGGCGCTGAACCTGGCCATCACGCAGATCGAGAAGAGCTGCGGCAAGGGCTCCATCATGAAGATGGGTGCGGGCACGGCCAAGGTACGGGTGGACTGCATCGCGACCGGGGCGATCAACCTGGACGCGGCGATCGGCATCGGCGGCATCCCGCGGGGCCGGGTCACCGAGATCTATGGGCCGGAGTCCAGCGGTAAGACCACGCTCTGTCTGCACGTGGTGGCCAACGCGCAGCGCAATGGCGGCGTCGCGGCCTTCATCGATGCCGAGCATGCGCTCGACATCGAGTATGCGCGCAAGCTGGGGGTGGACGTCGAGAACCTGCTGGTCTCCCAGCCCGACACCGGGGAACAGGCGCTCGAGATCTGCGAGATCCTCGTGCGCTCCGGTGCGCTGGACGTGGTGGTGATCGACTCGGTCGCGGCGCTGGTGCCCAAGGCCGAGATCGAGGGCGACATGGGCGACTCGCACGTGGGTCTCCAGGCGCGCCTCATGAGCCAGGCGCTGCGCAAGCTCACCGGCTCCATCTCGCGCTCCAAGACGGCGGTGGTATTCATCAACCAGCTGCGCGAGAAGATCGGCGTGATGTTCGGCAACCCCGAGACCACCACGGGCGGCAAGGCGCTCAAGTTCTACGCCTCCGTGCGGCTCGACATCCGCCGCATCGGGCCGGTGAAGGACAAGGAAGAGGTGGTGGGCTCGCACGTCCGCGTGAAGGTGGTGAAGAACAAGATGGCACCCCCCTTCAAGCAGGCCGAGTTCGACATCATGTACGCCGAGGGGATCAGCCACACCTCGCTGCTCGTGGACATCGGCGCCGAGGCGGCGATCATCGAGAAGTCGGGCGCCTGGTACAGCTACAATGGCCAGAAGATCGGCCAGGGGCGCGAGAACGCGAAGCTGTTCCTCAAGGACAACCCGGCGATGATGGCCGAGATCGAGGAGAAGGTGAAGGTGGTGCTGGGCGTGAACGGGGACGCGGCGCCGGTGGAGGCCGCCGAGCCGACGGAGGAGTAGCCGGCAACGCTGCCCGTGAGGGCAACCTGGCAGGCGGGGCCGGGGCGAGTTCGCTGTGGAGCACGGGGCCCGGATCCCCGCGATCTTCAGAGAGCTTCGCTCCGGCCTCTTCCCGTTCCATCACACGCACGCTCCAGTCACACGCACGCTCCAGTTCGCCCGCTCTCGGAGGCCGCTCCATGCCCATCACCATCACGCAGATCACCGAGCACCCGCGCAAGCCCGGGCGCTTCCAGATCCATCTGGACGGCACCCGCCACGCCACCGTGGGGTTGGAGCTCATCGTCAGGCTCGGGCTGCGTGTGGGTCGGACGATGGGCGAGGCCGAGCTGGCCGAGCTCGACGAGGGGGCGCGCGCGCTGGCCACCTACGACCGGGCGCTGGCCATGCTGGCCGTGCGCGGGCGGCCGGCGCGCGAGCTGCGCCGGCGCCTCGTGCAGAAGGGCGAAGAGGCCGTCCACGTGGATGCCGCCATCGCCAGGCTCGAGGCCAACGGGTTGCTGGACGATCGCGCCTACGCCGTACAGAGCAGCCGCTCCAAGCTGGCGGCCGGGGTCTCGCGACGGCGCGTGCGCGACGAGCTGGCGCGCCGCGGCGTGGACCGCACGCTGGCGGACGAGGCGGTGGCCGAGGTGGCGGAGGAGGATGCGGTGGATGAGCGCGACGCGGCGCTGACCGCGGCGCGCAGGAAGGTGGCGACGCTGGGCCGCACCGAGCCGCTCGCGCGACGGCGGCGACTCTACGCCTTTCTCGCGCGCCGCGGCTTCGCCGCCGACGACATCCGGGCCGCCATGGAGATCGCGCTGCAGGACGTGGATGCGGCGGACGGCGTGGAGGCGACCGACGACGCGCTGGACGCGGACGGCGACACGGCGAGCGGGGCCGAGACATAGGCGCGTCTGCCGGTCCGCCGTATATTTCAGCCCTTATGCACGCTTCCGAGATTCGCGCCCGCTTCCTGGGCTACTTCGAGCGGCAGGGACATGTGCTCCGTCCCAGCGCCTCGCTCATTCCGGCCGACGATCCCACCCTGCTGTTCACCAACGCGGGGATGGTGCCCTTCAAGCGCGTCTTCCTGGGGCTCGAGGATCCCGTGGGCGGGCGGCGCGCCACCACCGCGCAGAAGTGCGTGCGCGCCGGCGGCAAGCACAACGACCTCGAGCAGGTGGGCCACACGGCGCGGCACCACACCTTCTTCGAGATGCTCGGCAACTTCTCGTTCGGGGACTACTTCAAGCGCGACGCCATCCGCTTCGCGTGGGAGTTCGTCACCGGCGAGATGGGGCTGGACCCCGCGCACCTGCGCGTCACCGTGTTCCACGAGGACGACGAGGCGCGCGAGCTGTGGCGCGAGATCTCGGGGCTGCCGGAGCATCGCATCTACGGTCTGGGCGAGCGCGACAACTTCTGGCAGATGGCCGACACCGGGCCGTGCGGCCCGTGCTCGGAGATCTACGTGGATCTCGCCGCCGTGGCCGCCGACTGGCGTGTGCCGGAGGGCGCCACCGGGGAGTGGACGGACCCCTCGCGGACGGTTTACGACACCGATGCCTTCGTGGAAGGCGCCGAGGCGGGGCGGTTCCTGGAGATCTGGAATCTCGTCTTCATGCAGTACGACCGCGGCACCGACGGTGCGCTCACGCCGCTGCCCAGGCCGTCCATCGACACGGGCGCGGGGCTGGAGCGCATCGCCGCGGTGAAGCAGGGCGTGACGAACAACTTCCACACCGATCTCTTCGCGCCGCTCATCGCGCGCGTGGAGGAGGTGGTGGGCATTCCCTATCGCGGTCGCGAGGGTGACGCGCACTACGCGCACACCGCCGCCGACGGCCGTACGGTGCAGGTGGATCCCGCGTCCTTCCGGGTGCTGGCCGATCATGCGCGCGCCGTGGCGTTCCTGCTGGCCGATGGCGTGTTCCCGAGCAACGACGGACGCGGCTACGTGCTGCGGCGCATCCTTCGGCGCGCCGTGCGCCACGCATGGCTCATGGGGCGCACCGAGCCCACGCTGGTGCACGTGGTGGAGCTGGTGATCGCGCAGATGCGCGACGTCTACCCGGAGCTGGACGCGCGGCGTGAGCACCTGCTGGAGACCACGCGGGCCGAGGAGGAGCGCTTCCTGGCGACCATCGACGGCGGGATGGCGCGGTTCGACCGCATCGCGCCGGTGGCCTCCACGCAGGGATCCACGGCCATTCGCGGCACGATCAGTGGCGAGGATGCGTTCCGGCTGTACGACACGTACGGCTTTCCCATCGATCTCACGGACCTGATGGCGCGCGAGCGCGGCTA
>DATANT010000368.1:0-16766 GCA_036266115.1 Gemmatimonadaceae bacterium
GTCACCTGCTCGGCCGCGTGGCCGGCACATTTGGTGAGTGGGGCGGCACCGTCGCCATCGACACGCTCGTCCCGGCCAACTCCGCGGTGAACGTCAGCATCCAGACCGCCAGCATCGACACCCGGGTGGGTGACCGCGACACGCACCTGCGCACGCCGGACTTCTTCGCCGCCGACAGCTTTCCGACCATGACGTTCAAGAGCACCAACGTCACGGTGCAGGGCAACAAGATTCGCGTGCGTGGCGACCTCACCATGCGTGGCCGCACCAAGCCGGTGCTGCTCGTGGGCACGTACGAGGGGCAGTTCAAGGATCCGTGGGGCAAGATGCGCACGGCGTTCATCGCCTCCACCACGATCAATCGGCAGGACTTCGGCGTCTCGTTCAACGGCCCGTTCGAGCAGATCGGCATGATCGGCGACGAGGTGTGGATCGACATCGCCATCGAGGCGGTCCAGCAGTAGGCGCGAGCATGCGGGCCCGAGTCTCCGGACCGGGCCCACATGGGATGCACTCGCGAGGCATCGTTTCATGGTAGTATTTCAGTTCTGTGATTCTCACCACCACTCCATCACGAGGTCCCATGACCAGCACCACTCCAGCGGCCGCCGAGAACGCCACCAGTACGTGGACCATCGATGCGTCGCACTCGCTCGTGGAGTTCGCGGCGAAGCACATGATGATCACGACGGTGAAGGGGCGCATGGCCGACGTGCGCGGCACCCTCGTGGTGGATGAGGCCGACCCTCGGCGCTCGTCGGCGGACGTGGAGTTCGACGCGGCGAGCATCGACACCCGCTCCGGGGATCGCGACCGGCACCTGCGCTCGCCGGACTTTCTCGATGTCCAGCAGTTCCCCACGGTGAGCTTCAAGAGCCGGAGCATCGAGGGCGCGCACCCCGTGCCGGGGTCGAGCTTCCGTGTGGTGGGCGATCTCACCATTCGCGGCGTGACGCGGGAAGTGGTGCTCGATGCGACCTATGAGGGGCGAGGCCGCGATCCGTGGGGCGCGGAGAAGATCAGCTTCAGCGCCCGGACGAAGATCGACCGCCGCGAGTTCGGGCTGACGTGGAACGCCGCCCTCGAGGCCGGTGGAGTGCTCGTCAGCAACGACATCAGGATCCAGATCGAGGTACAGGCCGTGCGTGCCGGCTGAACGATCTCCGTGCGCACCGCCGGTGGGTGCGGCACGCGCGGACCGACGTACAGTGCAGGAGGCATGAGATGAGCATCGAAGGCAAGATGGCGATGGTCACCGGTGGCGGGCAGGGAATCGGGCGGGCGCTCGCGCTCCGGCTGGCCCGGGATGGCGCCACTGGGGCCATCGCGGATCTGAGGAGGAGCCGGCGAACGCCGTGGCCGACGAGATCCGCGCCGTCGGCCGTCGGCGCGCGGTGACGGTGACGGACGTCGCCGCGGTGGACACCGCGGCGACGGAGCTCGCCGGCCCCGACTCCGACAACATGGCCGGACCGTCGCCGCTCATCGACGGCGGCATGGTCTATCGCTGAGTGGTCAGCACGACGTACACGCCTGGGAGGGCGCAATGCAGCTGAGCGGAATTCATCACCTGACGGCGGTCTCGGCGCGGATCCGCGAGAATCACCGGTTCTACACGCAGTCGCTCGGCATGCGGCTGGTCAAGCGATCGGTGAATCAGGACGACGTGAGCGCCTACCATCTCTTCTACGCGGACGCGCAGGGGAGCCCCGGCACCGACCTCACCTTCTTCGACTGGCCGGTGCCGGCCGAGCGACGCGGCACGCGCGCCATCGCGCGCACGCACCTCCGTGTGGCCGGGCTCGATGCGCTCCAGTTCTGGGAGCAGCAGCTCGACGAGCGCGGCATCGCCGCCGGCGAGATCGTGGAGCGCGATGGGCGGCTCACCCTGGATTTCGAGGATCCGGAGGGGCAGCGGCTGGCGCTCGTGGACGACCAGGGTATGGGCCAGGCGCATCCGTGGAAACGGAGCCCCGTGCCCGCGGAGCACCAGATCCGAGGGCTGGGCCCCATTCTGCTCAGCGTGCCGTCGCTCGCCCCCACCGACGCCATTCTGCAACAGGTGGCCGGGATGCGGCCGGTGCGCGAGTACCCGCACCCGGACAACCCGGCACACACGGTGCACGTGTACGAGATGGGGAGTGGTGGTGCGCACGCCGAGCTGCACGTGGCCGTGCAGCCGGATCTGCCGGTCGCCCGCCAGGGCGCGGGCGGGGTGCACCACGTCGCCTTTCGCTCGCCCGACCAGGACTACGACGCCTGGGCGGACCGCCTCAACACGTTCGGCGTCCCGAACAGCGGGAAGGTGGACCGCTACTGGTTCCGCAGCCTGTACTTCCGCGAGCCCAACGGCATCCTGTTCGAGATCGCGACCGACGGCCCCGGGTTCGCGGTGGACGAGGATGCCGCGACGCTGGGCGAGAAGGTCGTGCTGCCGCCGTTCCTGGAATCACGTCGTGACCAGATCGTATCGAACCTCAAGCCGATCGACTGAACCGGAGCGCCACATGGCCAGCATCCTGGGCATTCACCACATCACTGCGATCGCGAGTGATCCGCAGCGGAACCTCGACTTCTACACTGGGTTGCTGGGGCTCCGGCTGGTCAAACGCACGGTGAACTTCGATGATCCGCAGACCTATCACCTGTACTACGGCGACGAGGTCGGCACGCCCGGCAGCATCATGACCTTCTTCCCCTGGCCCGGCGCGCGGCGCGGCCGTCAGGGCACGGGACAGCTGGTCGTCACGTCGTTCGCCGTGCTGCCGGGAGCGCTCGGCTTCTGGGTGGAGCGCCTGGTGCGGCACGGGATCCACTACGAGGGACCGGTGAAGCGTGGTCCCGAAGGACCGGAGCAGGAGCAGGTGCTCTCCTTCAAGGATCCGGACGGGCTCATGATCGAGCTCGTCGCGCACGCGGCCGCCGAGGGCAGGGCAGGCTGGGACGGCGCGCCGGGCATTCCGCGCGAGCACGCGCTGCGCGGCTTTCGCGGCGCCACCATGTGGGTGGAGCAGGGCGATCCCACGGAGCAGGTGCTCGTGGACACGCTCGGGTTCAGACCCGTGCGGGAGGACGGCAACACGCGACGCTATGCGGTGGGCGACGACGTACGCGGCGCGGTGATCGACGTGCGCTCGGTGGGCGGCTTCGTGCGCGGCACGAGCGGCGCCGGCACCGTGCATCACATCGCCTGGAGCGTGGAGGACGACGACGCGGAGCTCGCCATGCGCGAGCGGGTCACGCAGTCCGGGCTGCAGCCCACGCCGGTGATCGACCGCAACTACTTCCACTCGGTCTACTTCCGCGAGCCGGGCGGGGTGCTGTACGAGCTGGCCACCAACCCGCCGGGCTTCGCCATCGACGAGCCGGTGGAGCGGCTGGGCGAGCAGCTCATGCTGCCCCCGCAGTACGAGCCCAACCGCGCCGAGATCCAGGCGTCGCTGCCGCGCCTCCATCTGGCCGTCACGGCGCCGGCCGCCGAGATGTTCGCCGAGGCTTCCGGTCCCGAGGACGTGAGCGGCGACGCGCTCGAGTTCGTGCACCGCTACGTGCCGCCGGCCGCCGGCGGCGAGCTGGCGGGAAGCACCACGCTCCTGCTGCTGCACGGCACGGGCGGTGACGAGGACGATCTCGTGCCGCTGGGCCGCCTGTTGCTGCCCGGCGCGGGGATGCTGAGCCCCCGCGGCCAGGTGATGGAGCACGGCGCGCCGCGCTTCTTCCGCCGGCTCGCCGAGGGCGTGTTCGACCAGGAGGACCTCGCGCGCCGTACCGAGGATCTGGCGCGGTTCGTGGAAGCGGCCACCGAGTCGTACGAGCTGCAGCGCGACGGCATGGTGGCGGTGGGGTTCTCGAACGGCGCGAACATCGCCGCCAGCCTGCTGTTCCGACGTCCCGGCCTGCTGCGGGGGGCGGTGCTGCTGAGCCCCATGGTACCCTTCGAGCCGGAGTCGCCGCCCGATCTCACCGGCACGTCGGTGTTCATCGGCGCCGGGCGCGCCGACGCCATGGTGCCCGCGGCGCAGACGGAGCGGCTGGCGGAGCTGCTGCGCGAGGCGGGCGCCGACGTCACCGTGCACTGGGAGCCTGGCGGACACGCGATCACGAAGGGCGAGATGGACGCGGCGCGGCAGTGGATCGCGCGGTGCCTGCCGGCGCGCGCCCCGGAGACTCGATGAATGCGGATCGGAGTGCCACCGCGCGGCCGGGCGATCCGCACGCCGGGCAACCGGTGCGGACGGCGGGAACGCCAGTGCGCGATGCGAGCGTCGCGATGGTGATGGTGCACGGACGCGGCGCGTCTGCCGAGAGCATTCTCTCGCTCGCGCCGGCGCTGGCGCTGCCCGGCGTGGCGTTCGTCGCTCCGCAGGCGGCGGGCGGCGTGTGGTACCCCTACGGCTTCATGTCGCCCATCGAACGGAACGAGCCCGGCCTCACGTCGGGCATGCTCGCGATCGGTCGCGTGATCGAGCAGATCGCCGGCTCCGGGATTCCAGCGGAGCGCACGCTGCTCCTCGGATTCTCCCAGGGCGCGTGCCTGGCCACCGAGTACGCGGCGCGGCACGCGCAGCGCTATGGCGGCGTCGCGTGCCTGAGTGGAGGGCTCATCGGCCCCGACGGCACGCCGCGCGACTATCCCGGCTCGCTCGCCGGCACCCCGTTGTTCCTGGGCTGCAGCGACGTGGACGCGCACATCCCCGCGGCGCGCGTGCGCGAGAGCGCCGAGGTGCTCCGCAGTCTGGGTGGGGAGGTGACGATGCGACTGTACCCCGGCATGGGCCACCTGGTGAACGACGACGAGATCGAGGTGGTGCGATCGATGCTCGCCGGGGCGCTGGCGGTCGGCGATCCGTGACGCAGGTCGCGGGCGGCTTCGAGGCCTCCGGCATCGCGCGGTCGGCCGCGGACGGCGTCGCGCCGTTGCGCGAGGCACTGCTCGGCGGCGCCGGGTTCACGGTGGCGCCGGCTCCGGCGCGGGTGCTGTTCGGCGCCGGCACGCTGCACCGGCTGCCCGAGCTCGTGGACGAGTTGGGGGCGCGCCGTGTGCTCGTGGTCGCGAGCGCGGGGCGCGGCGCGCTGGTGGAGCGCGTCGCCGCGCTCCTCGGCGGCCGGCTCGCGGACGTGGACACCCGCGTGGCCATGCACGTGCCGGTCGCGCTGGCACACGCGGTGTCCGCGCGCGCGGCGCAGCTGGGTGCGGATCTGGTGCTCGCCGTGGGCGGCGGCTCCGCCATCGGGATGGCCAAGGCCATCGCGCTCGGCGGTGGGCCGGCATGCATCGCCGTGCCCACGACGTACGCGGGCTCGGAGATGACGCCCGTGTGGGGGATGACGCGCGACGGGGAGAAGCAGACGGGCCGCGACGAGCGGGTGCGGCCACGAGCGGTGCTGTACGACCCCACGCTCATGCTGGAGCTGCCGCCACGGGTGTCCGGGCCCAGTGCGCTGAACGCCGCCGCGCACTGCGTGGAGGCGCTGTACGCACCGGACGTGAATCCGGTGGTCGCGCTGCTCGCGGCCGAGGGGCTTCGCGCCATTGCCGCCGGGGCACCGCGGGTCGTGCGCGTGCCCACCGACCTGACGGCGCGCACCGGGACGCTCTATGGCGCGTGGCTCGCCGGGCTCGCGCTGGGCGCCTGCACCATGGGGCTGCACCACAAGCTGTGCCACGTGCTGGGCGGCAGCTTCGGCATGCCGCACGCCGAGACGCACGCCGTCCTGCTGCCTCATACCGTGGGCTACAACGCCGGCGCGGCGCCCGCGGCCATGGCGGTGGCGGCCGGCGCGCTCGCGAGTGGGATGGGACGGGCGGTGGACACGAACGGCGTACCCGACGCGCTCCACGCGCTCGTCACCGACGTGGTGCGCGCCGCCGGCGCGCCGGGATCGCTCCGCGACCTGGGCATGCAGGAAGCCGATCTCTCCCGCGCCGCGGAGCTCGCGGCGGCGCGCCCGTACCCCAATCCCCGCCCCGTGCTGGCCGAGCCGGTGCACGCGCTGCTGCTTCGCGCGTTCGAGGGACTGCCGCCGGTGAGCGATGGCTGAACGCGCCGTACGCGTCGGGCTATCGCATCGCCGCGTCGGTGCCGTACGCGGCGCGCGACAGCTCGCGCGCACCCGCGTCCAGCTCGCGGCGCACGCGGCCGGCCATCTCGCGCCCCGAGACGCGGGCCGCGGGCGCGCCGACGTTCATGGCGCCCACTACCTCGCCGGCCGCATCGCGCACCGGCACGGCGATGGAGCGCAGGCCGAGCTCCAGCTCCTGGTCCACCAGCGCGTACCCGCGCCGGCGCACGGCGGCGAGCACGCGGCGCAACTCGGCCTGCGTGGCGCGGGTGTGCGGCGTGCGGCGAGGGAAAGGGGCGCCGCTCAGATACGCGTCCAGCTGCGCCGGCGGCAGGTGGGCGAGGAGCACGCGTCCCATGGACGTGCAGTACGCCGGTACGCGACTGCCCACGTGGAGCGCGATCGACATGATGCGGCGCGTCTCCGCGCGGGCGAGGTACACCACCTCGTCACCGTCGAGCACGCCCAGCGAGCAGGACTCGGCGAGGCGGTCGCGCACGCCCTGCAGCACCGGCTGCGCTGCCTCGGCCAGGCTGGTGCCGGTGAGGTACGCGTGCGCGAGCGTGAGCAGCGCGGGGCGCAGCACGAACGCGTTGCCCCGCGGTGCGACGTAGCCCAGCTTCTCCAGGGTGTGCAAGCAGCGCCGCACGGTGGCGCGCGACAACCCGGTGAGCTGGGCGGCCTGCGAGGTGGTGAGCGCGGGGCGGTGCTCGAAGGCACGCAGCACGCTCAGCCCGCGGGCCAGCGACAGCATGAAGTCCGGGTCGCCCGCGGTGGCGACCGGCTGGCGTGGGGTGGGCTTGGCGATCATGGTGGGCCCCGGTGGCACGGGTTGACAGTGCAGCGCGGCTCTCGCACACTGATGTGCGTATATCGTACGTCCTGTGCGGTAATCGCACCAGTCAGGAGACGGCGAGTCATGGCGAGCGGCACTGGGGTGGGCGCGAGCGCGACGACGGTGGGAGGGCGAGCCCGATGAGACTCGCCCACGCCACGCTCGGCGACGGCTGCCGCATCGCCTACAGGCTGGACGGCCCCACCGATGCCCCGGTGCTGATGCTCTCCAACTCGCTCGGCACCAACCTCGGCATGTGGGCGCCGCAGATGGAGGCGCTCGTCCAAAGCTTTCGAGTGCTGCGCTACGACAGCCGCGGCCACGGAGCGTCCGACGCGCCGCCCGGTGCGTACTCCCTCGACCGCCTGGGCCGGGACGCGGTGGAGCTGCTGGACGCGCTCGACCTGGAGCGCGTGCACTTCTGCGGCCTGTCCAAGGGTGGGATGGTGGGCCAGTGGCTGGGCGTGCGCGCGCCCGAGCGCGTCCACCGGCTGGTGCTGGCCAACACGTCCGCGTACATGGGGCCGCCCGCTGGCTGGCAGCAGCGCATCGACACCGTGCTGCGGGACGGCATGGGCGCGGTGACCGACGACGTGCTGGAGAAGTGGTTCACGCCGGAGTTCCGCTCTCTCGCGCCGGACGCCGTGGCCGCCGTGCGCGACATGCTGCTCGCCACCGACCCCGGGGGGTACGCGGGGTGCTGTGCCGCCCTCCGCGACATGGATCTGCGGCCCACCGCGCCGCTGATCGCCGCGCCCACGCTGCTCGTGGCGGGCGCTCGGGATCCGTCCACGCCTCCCGCCTGTGCCCACGAGCTCGCGCGGGCGATGCGGCACGCGCCACGGGTGGCCACGCTGGACGCGGCCCATCTGTCCAACGTCGAGCAGGCCGGCGAGTTCACCGCCATCGTGCTCGACTTCCTCGCATGACGTCGCGCCGGGTCCAACCGTATGTACCGAGACCATAGAGGGGCCATGCCGCAGCACACCGACATCGAGAGCGCCGGCGCGCCGCGCGTGGAGACGGTGGAGACGATCCTGCTCGATCTGCCCACCATCCGCCCGCACCGGCTGTCGATGACCACGATGCACCGCCAGACCCTGGTGCTGGTGCGCATCCGCTGCTCGGACGGCATCACCGGCGTGGGCGAGGGCACCACGATCGGCGGGCTGAGCTACGGCGAGGAGAGCCCGGAGGGGATCAAGCTCGCGGTGGACACGTACATCGCGCCGGTGCTGCGCACGTGCGACCCGCGGCGGGTGAGCGCCGCCATGGCCGAGGTGGCGCGCGTGGTGCGTGGCAACCACTTCGCGAAGTGTGCCGTGGAGACCGCGCTGCTCGACGCCTGGGGCCGGCGCGTTGGGCTGCCGCTGGCGGAGCTGCTCGGCGGCCGGCTGCGCGACACGCTCCCCGTTGCCTGGACGCTCGCCAGCGGCGACACCGCCATCGACATCGCCGAGGCGGAGCAGATGCTCGATCGCCGCCGGCACCGCGTGTTCAAGCTCAAGATCGGCGTGCGCGACGTGCGCGACGACGTGGCCCACGTGGCCGCCATCAAGCGCGCCCTGGGCGACCGCGCCAGCGTGCGGGTGGACGTGAACCAGGCGTGGGACGAGAGCACCGCGATGCGGGGCATCGCCGCGCTCGAGGACGCGGGCGTGGACCTCGTGGAGCAGCCCGTCGCGCGGTTCAATCGCGCGGCGATGGCGCGCCTGGCCGCCCGCTTCATCGTGCCGGTGATGGCGGACGAGGTGCTGCACGGTCCCGAGGACGCGTTCGACGTCGCGCGCACGGCCGCGGCGGACGTCTTCGCCGTCAAGATCGCCCCGTCGGGTGGCATTCGCGCGGCCGGCCGCGTGTGCGCCATCGCGGACGCGGCCGGCATTGGCCTGTACGGCGGCACGATGCTCGAGGGCGGCATCGGCACGGCGGCCTCGGCGCACCTGTTCGCCACGGTGCCGGAGCTGGCCTGGGGGACGGAGCTGTTCGGCCCGTTGCTGCTCACCGAGGAGATCCTCGCGGAGCCGCTGCGCTACGCGGACTTCGCGCTCACCGTGCCGGACGGCCCTGGACTGGGCGTGGAGCTCGATGACGACCGAGTCGCCTTCTTCCGGCGCGACGGCGCGTCGCATCCCGCCTACAGCGTTCCCACCATCCCGACGGAGGCGTGAGACCGTGCTGTTCCACGTGGAGATGGACGTCCGGCTGCCGCCGGACATGGCGCCCAATGTGGCGGCCGAGCTGAGGATGTCCGAGCGCGCGCGGTCACACGAGCTGCAGCGCAACGGCAAGTGGCGCCACCTGTGGCGGGTGGCCGGCCGCTACGCCAACGTCAGCGTCTTCGACGTCGCGAGTCCCGCGGAGCTGCACGAGATCCTCTCGACGCTGCCGCTCTTCCCCTACATGGAGATCACGGTGACGGCGCTCTGCCGGCACCCTTCGTCCATTCACGAGGATGATCGCTGACGTGCGCGGGCGATCCACACCGACGACCGAGGCGCAGGGCAGCCGCCTGACGAACCCCAATCGCGGAGGACGGCGAGATGAGCGACAGCATCGCACGCAGCGCGGAGATGGAGCGCTTCCTGGACAGGGTGAGCGGCACGGACAACTCCATGGGCAACCCGCGCGTGAAACAGATCGTGCGCCGGGTGGTCTCCGATCTCTACCGCATGATCGAGGACCTGGACATCAGCCCGGACGAGTTCTGGACGGCCGTGAGCTATCTCACCGAGGCCGGGCAGAACCGCGAGTTCGGCCTGCTCTCGCCGGGGCTCGGCTTCGACCACTTTCTGGACCTGCGCATGGATGCCACGGAGCGCGAGGCCGGGGTGCAGGGCTGCACGCCGCGCACCATCGAGGGACCGCTGTACGTGGCGGGCGCGCCGCTCGCTCACGGCGAGGCGCGTCTGGACGATGGCACGGAGCGCGGCGAGACGCTCTTCATGTCGGGGCGCGTGCTGAGCCCCGACGGCAATCCGGTGCCGGGGGCGATCGTGGAGGTGTGGCACGCCAACACGCTAGGCAACTATTCCTTCTTCGACGAGTCGCAGAGTCCCTACAACCTCCGCCGGCGCATCGAGACCGACGCCGAGGGCCGTTACGGCTTCCGGAGCATCATGCCGGCCGGGTACGGCGTGCCGCCCAAGGGGAGCACGGAGCAACTGCTGGATCAGCTGGGCCGCCACGGTAAGCGGCCGGCGCACATCCACTTCTTCGTCTCCGCGTCCGGCTACGCGCATCTCACCACCCAGATCAACATCGCCGGCGATCCGCTGCTGCACGACGACTTCGCCTTCGCCACGCGCGATGAGCTCATTCCCGACGTCGTGCGTCATTACGATCCCGCGGAGATCCGGAGCCGCGGGCTGGAGGCGCCGTTCGCGGAGATCGACTTCGACTTCATCCTGCACCCCATCGTCGCCGCCATGCCAGGCTCCCTGGTGCATCGCGAGCGCATGGGCGCCACAGCAACCTGAGACATCATGCCCAACATGAATGAAGTGGTCATCGTCAGCGCGGTTCGCACGCCCATCGGGCGCATCGGGGGCGCGCTGTCGGCGGTGCGGCCAGACGACATGGCGGCGCTCGTGATCCGCGAGGCGGTGGCCAGGGCCGGCGTGGAGCCGGAGGCGATCGAGGAAGTGTACATGGGCTGCGCCAATCAGGCCGGGGAGGACAACCGGAACGTGGCCCGCATGGCCACGCTGCTGGCGGGGCTGCCCACGCGCGTCGCGGGCGTCACCGTGAACCGCCTGTGCGCGAGTGGCCTCACCGCCGTGAATCAGGCGGCCCGGGCCATCCGCGCCGGCGAGGGCGACGTGTACGTGGCCGGCGGGGTGGAGAGCATGACGCGCGCGCCGTACTCCATTCCCAAGAACCCGCAGGCCTTCGGGCCGCCCGGCAACGTCACGTCGTGGGACACCACCCTGGGCTGGCGCTATCCCAATCCACGCATGGAGGCGCTCTTCCCCCTGGAGGCCATGGGGGAGACGGCCGAGAACATCTACGAGCTGGCGCAGGGCGGCGGCGTCTCCGGCGGCGGTATCAGTCGCGAGGAGCAGGACCGCTTCGCGCTGCAGAGTCACATGCGCGCGGTGCGGGCCATCGATGCCGGCTACTTCGAGCGCGAGATCGTGCCGGTGCCCGTGCCGCAGCGCAGGGGCGATCCGGTGCTGTTCGAGACCGACGAGGGTCCGCGCTACCGCAAGACGACCGACGGCTACGAGCTGGATACGAGCCTCGAGCAGTTGGCCAAGCTGCGTCCCGCCTTTCGCAAGGGCGGCACGGTGACGGCCGGCAACGCGAGTGGGTTGAACGACGGCGCGGCCGCGCTGGTGCTCATGTCGGCGGCGCGCGCCGAGGCGCTGGGCGTGCGGCCTCTGGCGCGCTGGGTGGCCTCGGGCGCCGCGGGGGCGGACCCGCGCGTGATGGGCCTCGGCCCGGTGGACGCCACGCGCAAGGCGCTCCAGCGCGCCGGCCTGGCGGTGAGCGACATCGACCTCGTGGAGCTCAACGAGGCGTTCGCCGTGCAGTCCATCGCCGTGCTGCGCGAGCTCGGGCTGAGCGAGGACATCACGAACGTCAACGGCGGGTCCATCGCGCTGGGGCACCCGCTGGGCTGCTCGGGCGCGCGCGTGCTCACCACGCTGATCTACGAGATGCAGCGCCGCGCCCAGGCCGGTGAGACCATGCGCCACGGCCTCGCCACGCTGTGCGTGGGGGTGGGGCAGGGCGATGCCACGATCGTGGAGCTCATACAATGAGCCGCCACTCCATCACCGATTCGTACCTGGAGTCACCATGAAGCAAGTTCCGCAGATCACGGCCGAGGAGGCTGCACGGCTGGTGAAGGACGGTGACGTCCTCATGGCGGGCGGCTTCGGGATGACCGGCAACCCGGTGCACCTGCTGCATGCCCTGGCCAACACCGGCGTGAAGGGACTCACCTACGTGGGCAACAACGTGGGTGAGCAGGGGCTGGGCGGCGGCCGCCTGCTCCGCAACGGACAGATCGCGAAGGCGGTGGGCTCGTTCTTCACGAGCAATCCCGAGGCGGTGGCGGCGGCGCAGTCCGGCGCCATGCAGGTGCGGCTACTGCCTCAGGGGTCGCTGGCCGAGGCGATCCGTGCCGGTGGTGCCGGCATCGGCGGCTTCTACACGCCCACGGCCTACGGCACCGTGGTGGCCGAGGGGAGCGAGGTGCGCGAGATCGACGGCGTGCCGCAGGTGTTCGTGCCCGCGCTCCGCGCCAACGTGGCGTTCGTGCGCGCGTGGCGGGCGGACACCGCGGGGAACCTCGTATACCGCATGACCGAACAGAACTTCAACAAGGCGATGGCCACCGCCGCCGACGTCGTGGTGGCGGAGGTGGAGCAGATCGTGCCGGTGGGCGAGATCGACCCCAACGAGATCCAGACGCCGGGCGCGTACGTGGACTATCTGGTGGAGGCGCACACCACGCTCGAGGACCTGGGCTCGTCGGCGTCGGTGGAGGGGAGCGCGCGCAAGGTGGACGAGCGGCGGATGAACATGGCGCGTCGCGCCCTGCGGGAGCTGCGCCGCGGCGACGTGGTGAACCTGGGGATCGGGATCCCGACGCTCGTCGCGGACCTGATCTCGCCCGAGGACGGCATCATCATGCACACCGAGAACGGCATGCTGGGCGTGGGGCCGGCGCCGGTGGAAGGCGGCGCCATGGAGTATCCGGTGAACGCCGGCAAGATCCCGGTGACCGCGCTACCCGGCAGCAGCTACTTCGACAGCGCCGACTCGTTCGCGATGATCCGCGGCCGGCATGTGGACGTGGCCATCATGGGCGGCCTGCAGGTGGACGAGCACGCGAACCTGGCCAACTGGGCGGTGCCGGGCAAGCCGCTGCTGGGCGTGGGCGGCGCGATGGATCTGGCCACCGGGGCCAAGCGGCTCATCATCATGATGACCCACACCGGCCCGGATGGCTCGTCCAAGATCGTGCCCGACTGCACGCTGCCGCTCACCGCGCGCGCCGTGGTGGACATGGTGATCACCGATCTCGCCGTCTTCACCGTGGACGACGGGCAGCTGGCGCTCACCGAGCTGCTCCCCGGCGCCACGCTGGACGAGGTGCGCGCGAAGACCTCGGCCCGGTTCGTGGAGCGACTCGCCGCCTGATCGCCGCTGGCGCCCGCGCGATGGACGACGCGGGCGTGCCGCGGCCAATTTCAACGAGGATCAACCATCATGAGTGATACACCCGCCCTGCGGATCGACGTCTTCTCCGACATCGCGTGCCCGTGGTGCTTCATCGGAACGCGGCGCCTGGCGTCGGTGATCGAGTCCCATGGCGCGGAGCTGGATGTGGAGGTGCGGCACCACCCCTACCTGCTCCACCCCGACGCGCCGCCAGCCGGCATCGATCTGCAGCGGATGCTGGCGCAGCGCTACGGCGCGGACCCGCGCCCGATGTTCGCGCGGGTGGAGGCCGCGGCGAGCGACGCGGGCATCGCGCTCGACCTGTCGAAGCAGCGCAACGCGTACAACACCGCCGCGGCGCACACGCTGGTGCGGCACGCGCTGGAGAAGGGAACCCAGGCCGCGCTCGTGGATGCGTTCTTCGCGGCGTACTTCCAGGACGCGCGGAACGTCTCGGACACGGAGGTGCTGGTGGACGTGGCCACGCGCCACGGCTTCACCGCCGATGAGGTGCGGCGGCTGCTCGCCGACGAGGCCGAGCTCGCGATCACCCGGCGCGAGGCGCAGATGGCGGCGCAGCGCGGCATCACGGGAGTGCCGTTCTTCATCCTGGACAATCGCTACGCGCTGTCCGGGGCCCAGCCGCCGGAGGCGTTCCGCCAGGCCATCGCGATGGCGCTCGAGCCGGCCGACGCCGACGCGGCGCGATCGTCCTGAGCTCGTTCGCCAACAAGCGCTGATTCCCCATTGCTGCGGGCGCTCGCGGAGCGCTCGCCAAGGAAGGTCGTCATGCACCTCGAAGACAGGAGCGCGATCGTCACCGGCGCGGGATCGGGCATCGGCCGAGCGGTCGCGCTCGCGTACGCGCGCGAGGGCGCCCGGGTCGTGGTCTCCGACATCTCGGACAGCGCCGGCCAGGAGACCGTCGCGCTGATCGCCAGGGCCACGCCCGGCGCGCGGAGCGTGTTCGTGCGCGCCGACGCGTCGAAGCCGGAGGAGCACGAGCGGCTGGCGCAGGCGGCGGTCGAGGAGTTCGGTGCGCTGCACATCGCCTGCAACAACGCCGGGATCGGCGGTGAGCTGAACCCCATGGGGCAGATGAGCGTACAGGGCTGGCAGCAGGTGATCGAGCTGAACCTGTCGGGGGTGTTCTTCGCCATGCGTGCGCAGATCCCGCGCATGCTCGAGGCGGGCGGTGGCGCCATCGTGAACATGACCTCGGTGCTCGGCCAGGTGGGAGTGAAGCGGAGCGCCGCGTATGTGGCGGCCAAGCACGGCGTCGTGGGCCTCGGCAAGACCGCGGCGCTCGAGTACGCGGCGCAGGGTATCCGGGTGAACTCCGTGGGCCCGGGCTACATCGACACGCCGCTCCTGAAGGATCTGCCGCCGGCCATCCGCGAGGCGCTGGTGGGGCTACACCCCATCGGGCGCCTGGGGCGCGCGGAGGAGGTGGCGGAACTGGTGCTGTGGCTCAGCAGCGACCGGGCGAGCTTCGTGACGGGCGCCTACTACCCGGTGGACGGCGGCTACCTGGCCCAATGAGCGGCGTGGCGCCGGCCGGCGTGACGAATCATGACCGTGAGGATGGAAGCATGGAGATCGGGATATACACCTTTGCCGAGCGCACGCCGGACCCGCGCACCGGGCAGCTGGTGAGCGCGGAGCAGCGGCTGCGCGACCTGCTCGAGGAGATCGAGCTGGCCGACCAGCTCGGGCTCGACGTGTTCGGCGTGGGCGAGCACCACCGCCCGGACTACGTGGTGTCGTCGCCGGCCGTGATCCTGGCGGCGGCCGCGGCGCGCACCACGCGCATCCGCCTGACGAGCGCGGTCACGGTGCTCAGCTCCGACGACCCGGTGCGCGTGTTCCAGGACTTCGCCACGCTCGACCTGATCTCGGGCGGCCGTGCCGAGATCATGGCGGGGCGGGGCTCCTTCATCGAGTCGTTCCCGCTGTTCGGCTACGACCTGCAGGACTACGACGAGCTGTTCGTGGAGAAGCTCGACCTGCTGCTCGCGCTGCGCGATGCCGAGCGCGTGACGTGGAGCGGCAAGCACCGCGCGCCGCTGGACGACCTCGGGGTGCACCCTCGGCCGCTGCAGGAGCGGCTGCCGGTGTGGGTGGCCGTGGGCGGCACGCCGCAATCCATCGTCCGCGCGGCCACGCTCGGGCTCCCGCTCGCGCTGGCCATCATCGGCGGGGCGCCGGAGCGGTTCGTGCCCATGGTGGAGCTCTATCGCGAGACCGCGCGCCGGGTGGGCCGCGATCCGGCGGCGCTCCCCGTGAGCATCAACTCGCACGGCTTCATTGCCGACACCTCGCGCCAGGCGGCCGACGACGCCTATCCGCCCTACCTGGAAGTGATGGGGCGGCTGGGGCGCGAGCGCGGCTGGCCGCCGCCCACGCGCGCCCGCTTCGACGCGGAGCGCTCGCCGCATGGCGCGCTGTTCGTGGGCGACCCGCAGGAGGTGATCGACAAGATCCTGTTCGAGCACGAGCTGTTCGGCCACCAGCGCTTCCTGATGCAGATGAGCGTGGGCACCATGCCGCACGACAGCATGATGCGCTCCATCGAGCTGTTCGGCACGGTGGTGGCGCCGGCCGTGAAGCGCGCTCTCGCCACGAGCGGCGCGTCGCGCTGAGGCGTCGCCGGCCAGTCGGCGGGGCGGGACGCTCAGCGCTGCCGCGCCGCCGCCTGCGCGTCGAGTGACTCCAGCCGCGCGTGGTCGAGGGCGACGAAGCGGGGATTGTCCCGGCGTGGGCGGCCCAGCTTGCTCTCCTCGCGGCCGTCCACCATGACGATGTCCGCGGTGGCGTCGAAGTTGTTGACCAGGCCGTCCGAGTCGCCGTCGTTGTGCCCGAGCAGCGAGCTGCCAACCCCGTACGCCACCACCGGAACGTCGTGCTCCTCGAAGCGGCGGATCTTGATGGGCTTGAAGCCGCCGGACACGGTGATGCCCACGTACGGAAAGCCGGCGTCGTCCAGCGCCGCGCGGAGCCTGCGCACGAGCACCGAGTTCACGCCGGTGCGCGACTCGCCGGGCAGGAACTCCGCGTCCGGCACCCCCGCGAGGCTCACATCCTCGAGTGTCTCGCTGGTGTCCACGCGCACGCCGGCCAGCACGCCGTCGCCAAAGGTGTCACGCATGGCGCGCGCGACCGCGAGACTGTCGCCGATCACGTCGTTGTTGTAGTCGGTGAGCGCCACCACGCCCACCCCGGGCTCGTGTGCCATCACGTACCGGGTGAAGGCCAGGGTGGCGAGCACCACGTCGCCGCCGAACGCGGCGATCATGGAGTGCGGCATCGTGCCCACGCCCTCCTCGCCCCACCAGGCGCCGCCGGCATCGCTCGACACGCGCATCGCGCCGCCCACCATCGCGGCGTAGCCGTCCGGGGTCTGGATACGCCAGTCGTCGTGGCGCGCGCCCATGAAGATCACGAGCTTGCCGTTGGCCGCCTCGATGGTGCGCCGCACGTTGGTGGCCACCAGCGACCGACGGGCGAGCACGCCGAGGTAGGCGGTCTCGAGGTGCGCGAAGGCGTGGTACGGGCCGACGATGTGCATCGCCGTCTCGAACGGCGCCACCTCGTCGCCGTCGAGCAGCGTCTCGATGGTGATCGCGCGGAAGTCCGCCTCGCCTTCGCGACTGGTGGCGGCGATCTGCGTCTGGAGCATCCGCACCACCTCGTA
>DATANT010000369.1:0-4934 GCA_036266115.1 Gemmatimonadaceae bacterium
TGGGCGCGGCCGATGGAGCGCATCGCGCGGCTCCTGGTGATCGTCTTCTCGCTGGTCATCGCCTACCCGTACATCCCCGGCTCCGACTCCGAGGCCTTCAAGGGGATCGGGCTCATCCTCGGCCTCATGTTCTCGCTCGGCTCCCCGTCGCTCATCGGCAACATGGTGGCGGGGTTCAGCCTCGCGTTCCGCCGGGCGTTCCGGGTGGGCGACCGCGTGCGGATCGGCGAGCATGTGGGCGACGTGATGCAGATGCGCCTGCTGACGACCTACCTGCGCTCGCCCAAGAACGAGCAGATCGTGATCCCCAACTCGCTCATCCTCAACAGCGAGGTGGTGAACTTCAACACCTTCGCGAGCGATGCGGGGCTCGTGCTACACACGAACGTCCGGATCAGCTACGAGATCCCGTGGCGGCAGGTGGAGGCCATGCTGCTCGAGGCGGCGAGGCGCACGCCGAGGCTCCGCTCGCAGCCCGAGCCGTTCGTGCTGCAGCGGGCACTCGGCGACTTTGCGGTGGACTACGAGATCAACGTCTACTGCGACGATCCGCACGTGATGCTCTCGCTCTACACCGCACTGCACCGGAACATCCTGGACGCGTTCAACGAGTACGGCGTGCAGATCATGACGCCGGCCTACGAAGGAGACCCGGAGCGGCCGAAGGTCGTCCCCCGCGAGCGGTGGTTCGCGTCTCCCGCGAGGGCCGACGGGATGGAACGAGTCGTCGAGCAGGCGGTGCCCACGACTCCGGTGGATGTCGGCCTCCCCACGCGGCACGACGGCGAGAGTACCCATAACCGACCGTGATCGCGAGGCGGCATGATGGTGCCGCCGCTAGCGTGCCCTGGGCGTGCCGCCGCCGGCGCCGCTGCGCGCCGGCGTGATGGGCGAGCTCTCATCGGGCCGCGCGGCGATCGCCCTGCTGTCCGCGAGAGGGTTCGTGGTCGGACGCGCCGGGCGCGCCTCGCGGCGGGCGGCCGGGTCGTGCGCGTCCAGCGTGCCCGCCGGAGCGTCGGCGCCGGGCGTGTCGTCCACGACGATGAGCTGCGTCGGCTGCGCGAAGCCGCTGCCCTCCGCCTCCACGATGGCGGCGATCTCCAGCAGCAGCGACTCTCGCACGGCCAGGTGCTCCACGAAGTCCGGCGTCAGCACGTACGCGAAGAGCTCGAGCTCGACGGCGTGCTCGCCGAAGTCGATCAGGCGGATGCGGGACGTCCCGGCCTCGATGCTCGGGTTCGCCTCGAGCAGCGTACGGATGTCGCCCAGGATGCGCCGGAGCTGCTCGACGCTCGTGCCGTGGCGGAGCCGCAGCGTGGTCCGCACCAGGATCTTCTCGCGCGTGGCGAAGTTCTCGATGCCGGCCTGGGCCAGGACGCCAGCCGGCACCGACACGAGTGATCGGTCCAGTGTCCGGAGTCGCACCGATCGCAGCGTGATGTCCTCCACCCAGCCGATCCGGTTCGCGATCCTGCACATGTCGCCCACGGCGAGCGCCCGGTCGCTCAGCATGAAGACACCGCCGAGGAGGTTCTCCACCGTCCGCTGCGCACCGAGGGCGAGGGCCACGCCCCCGATGCCGAGGCCCGCCAGCGCGGTCTTGGTGTTCACGCCGACGATCGTCAGGATTGCCAGGATGGCCACGACGATGACGAGGGCCTTGAGCAGGCGCTCGCCGAGCAGCATGAGCGATCGCGTACCGGTGTACTCTGGGCCCCACATCGCACCGCGCGCGCGCGCGAGCGAGAGCGTCAGGAGCCGGCGCAGCAGCCACGCGAGGACGATGACCGTCACCACCTGCCCCATTCGCCCGTAGCTGATCCGGAACGTCAGCGGGAGCCCGAGCGCGGGCATGGACGAGAGATGGCTGACGAGCGTCACCGCGAGAATCACCGGCCAGCGAACTCCCGCGTACCAGGATTCCACGCGGCGCTCGAGCCCGGGATCGGCGATGGCCCTTCGGGCGAGCGCCATGATCGTGCCGGACAGCAGCCAGAGCACGGCCAACGGGATGGCGAACGTCGCGGCCAGCAGGACCCACTGGGCGAGCGAGACCCCGAACACGGAGTTCCGGACGAGCGGTGCCGGCAGGACGCGCTCGAACCAGGCCGCCCGGATCGACCGGTACAGCGCTGGGACCTGCGCGAGCGTCTCCGAGGAGATCAGCCAGATGGGGCCCGCCTGGCTGTCCTGGACGCGCACCAACTCCACGGGGACGCGCCTGCCGTCCATGAGGAGTGGCCCCACCCGCTCGCGGTCGACGGGGAGCCCATCGTCGAGGGCGCCGACGGCGGAGCCGTCGATGCTCGAGATGGGCTGCGCGAAGTAGCGGTCCATCAACGCGCTCAGGCCTCGCGCCAGCTCCTCGGCGCGCGCGCTCTGCGCGGCGCCGAGCTGCATGGTTTGCGCGGCGACGACGAAATCGCCGCGGTGCACGGCCTCCGTGAGCGCGGTGATGGTGCCCCTTGGCGTGCTACGTCCCAGCGGATCCTCGACCTGCTCCTGGCGGGGCGCAGCCGCGCTCTGCGAGCTCCCGAGGCCGGGGATCTGGGCGGCCATCGGGTGCGCGAGCGCGCCCAGCAGCGGCACGACCCACGCCGCCCGGCAGGCTCGTTTCAGCGACGTCGTGAGATGTCCGCCTCCAGCGCGCTCGCGCGCGGCGCGCGGTCGATCGTGGGGCGCCGTCGCCGCTCGGGTCGACCGCGTCCCGCACGTCACACTCGCCGGTCTCCTGTAGAACTCGGCCACCATCGCGGATCCCTGGCCAGGCCCGCATTGCCGCTCAGCGGCAAGCATCAGCGCCAAGCTATGCGGTCACATCTGGAGGCTCAAGCGAGTTCGACCTGGCGCGCGAGGAGGCGAGCACCTACGACCGCTGCTCCGCGCTCACGCCTGCTCCGCGAGCGCGATCGCCGCCGCCGGCTCCATGTCCGCGAACATCACGCGCATCAGCGCGTCGTGATAGCGGTCGCACATGGCGACCGCGAGGCCGAGCATGTTCTGCAGCATCACCGGCGCGAAGCTGCCGCCCTCGACGTCGATGCCGGCCCGGAAGCGCACCTCGCCGTCCGCGAAGTCCATCTCGAAGCCCCCGACCGGCAGCCCGAAGTTGGCGCGCGTGAGCGCCTCGGCCACCGCCACCCGGCGGTCGCCCGGCACACGCGTGGCGATCGAGCAGTACGCGGTGACGTACTGCATGCCCTCGTTCGTCATCACCACCGCGTCGTACGACGCCTGGCGGCCGACGATCGGGAAGAAGATGAAGCTGTCCTCGCCCTTCGTATAGCGCCAGCCGTTCTGCTCCACTCCCGCGATGACCACGTCCATCAGGACCGAGCCGGACTCCGTCACGCGCTACTCCTGGTTGATCGAGTTGCCGGCTACGCACGCACCAGCGTCCGGTTCCGCAGCCGATGCGGCAGGCCCGAGTCGGGACCATCCCGCCACTTTCGGGCAGGATGATACGTGGCGAGTACTGCAGTCCACAATGACCGCTGCCTGCTGGCGGCTGACGTTGCCGACCTCGACGTCCTGCTGCTCCCCCGAGCGCCGGCCGCGCGGTCATCGAGCCTCGCCCGCCGTGGTGTGGCTCGGCCTCTGCACTGCATCGCGGCCGCGGCAGGCCTGGCATTCGGCCGCGAAGCCGAGGGTGCATCGAGGATCCTGGGATGAGCGTGACAGCTGGGCAGAGCGCGGCTCCGGTGACAGGGCACACGGCAGAGCACGCCGCTCCACATGGCACGGGGCCGCTGGCGGCGCTCTCGCTGGCCGCCCTCGGCGTCGTCTACGGCGACATCGGCACGAGCCCCATCTACGCCATGCGGGAGTCGTTGCACGGCGTGCACGGCGTGTCGCCGACGCCGGAGAACGTGGTCGGGCTGCTGTCGCTGATCTTCTGGGCGCTCATCCTCGTCATCTCCGTCAAGTACCTCGGGTTCGTCATGCGGGCGGACAACTGCGGCGAGGGAGGGATGATCGCGCTCACCGCGCTCGTCACGCCCTCGTCGGAGTCGGCGCGGCGGCACCGATGGGTGCTCGTGATGGTCGGGCTCTTCGGCGCATCGCTGCTCTACGGCGACGGCATGATCACGCCGGCCATCTCGGTGCTGAGCGCGGTCGAGGGGCTGGAGGTGGCCACACCGGTCTTCAGGCCATTCGTCATCCCGATCACCGTCGCCATCCTGGTCGGCCTGTTCGCCGTGCAGAGCCGGGGCACCGCGCGCATCGGCTCGGTGTTCGGCCCGGTGATGCTGCTCTGGTTCGCCACGCTCGGGGTGCTCGGCGCGGCGCAGATCGTTCGCCACCCGTCCGTGCTCGCGGCGGCGAACCCCGCGAACGCCGTGCACTTCTTCGCGCGGAACGACTGGCAGGGCTTCGTGGTGCTCGGCTCCGTCTTCCTCGTGGTGACCGGTGGCGAGGCGCTGTACGCCGACATGGGCCACTTCGGCGTGAAGCCGATCCGGCTCTCCTGGTTCGGCTTCGTGCTGCCGGCGCTCCTGCTCAACTACTTCGGCCAGGGCGCGCTCGTCCTGAGCGAGCCAGCCGCCGTCGAGCACCCGTTCTTTCACCTGGCGCCGGGCTGGGCGATGATGCCGCTCGTCGCGCTGTCCACGATGGCCACCGTGATCGCCTCGCAGGCCGTGATCTCGGGCGCGTTCTCGCTCACGCGTCAGGCCGTCCAGCTGGGCTACCTGCCGCGGATGGACATCGAGCACACCTCGGAGACGCAGATTGGCCAGATCTACATCCCGGGGCTGAACTGGCTGCTCATGATCGCCTGCATCGGCCTCGTGCTCGGCTTCCACTCGTCCAGCCGGCTGGCGGCGGCCTATGGCGTCGCCGTGACCACCGACATGGTGTTCACCTCGATCCTCTTCGCCGTGGTCGCGCGCACCCGGTGGACGTGGAGCCTGCCGGCCGTCCTCGGCATCGCG
>DATANT010000370.1:0-3299 GCA_036266115.1 Gemmatimonadaceae bacterium
GACGAGGTGGCGGGCGAGCTTCGCGCCGGTCTGGAGCGCATCGGCACGTGGGACCGCACGCACCTCTGGATCGTGAGCGACCACGGGCACTCGCCGGTGCGCCAGCACGAGGATCTGGCCGGGCTGCTGGACTCGTGGGGGCACGGCATCATCGCGCACCCCTGGGTGTTCGGCCGGGGGCGCGACGCGGCTGTGATGGTGAGCGGCAACGCCATGGCGCATCTGTACCTGGAGCTCGAGCGCCGCGAGCGGCCGTGGTGGCCGGCGCTGGCCGAGCGGTGGGAGCCGCTGGCCGCCGCGCTGCTCGAGCGGCCGTCCGTGGACCTGCTGCTCCTGCCCCGCAACCCACTCTGCTGCGAGGTGCGCGGCCGCGGTCGCGGCACGGCGCTGGTGGAATGGGACGGCGTGGCACGGTACACGTACCGCCCGGTCACCGGCGACCCGCTGGGGTTGGGCGGCGAGCACGAGGCGCTCACGGCCACGGAGGCGTACGTGCGCTGCGACGCCACCGACTATCCGGACGCCGTGGTGCAGATCGCCCATCTGGCGGGCGCCGCCCGGGCCGGCGAGATGATCCTCTCGGCCGCCCGCGACTGGGACCTGCGGGCCCGCTACGAGCCCATTCCCCACGTCTCCAGCCACGGCGCGCTGCACCGGGAGCACATGCTCGTGCCGCTGCTCCTCAACCGACCGGCCGCCACCACGCCCCTCCGCACGGTGGACGTGATGCCGAGCGCCTGCCGGGCGCTGGGGCTCCCCATACCGCACGGGCTGGACGGCACGCCGTTTCTCTGACAGACTGCGGGTAGCGGCCGGGCGTCCTCGCCCGAAGCTTGCACAAGAGGCTGGTCGAGCATGCATCTCCTCCTCTTCACCCTCGACAGTCACCGGTTCGCGCTCCCACTGGACCGGGTGCGCGAGATCGTGCACGCGGTGGAGATCACGCCGCTGGCCGGCGCGCCGGGCGTGGTGGAGGGCGTGGTGGACGTGCGGGGCGCCGTGGTGCCGGTGCTCGACGTGCGCGCCCGCTTCCGGCTGCCGGCGCGCCCGGTGCGCCTCTCGGACCACCTGGTGCTGGCGGAGGGCGCGGGGCGCCTGGTGGCGCTCCGCGTGGATCGCGCGGTGGGAACGGACGAGGTGCCCCCGGAAGCCGTGACGATGCCGGGCGCGAACGACCCGGCCATGGCGCATCTGGCCGGCGTCGTCACGCTGGACGACGGCATGGTGCTCGTGCACGACCTGGACGCCTTCCTCTCCCAGGCCGAGGCGGACGCGCTGGCCCGGGCGCTGGCGACGGAGGCGGCCGCGTAGTGGTCACCGACGCCTGGACGCACCTGGGCTTCGCCAGGGTCGCCACGCTCCTTGGCGAGCGCGCGGGGCTGCGCTTTCCGCCCAGCCGGCAGCCGTCCACGGAGCAGGCGTTCCGGCGCGTCATGGCTCACCTCGGGGTGCGCGACCCGTATCTCCTCGCGCGCCGTCTGCAGCACGACGATCGGGCGCTGGATCGCCTGCTCGCCGAGGTCACCATCGGCGAGACGTACTTCTTTCGGGAGCCGGCGCAGTTCGCCTACCTGCGCCGGCACGTGCTGCCCGAGCTGGCCAGCAAGCGCTCCGCGGCCCGACCGCTCCGCCTCTGGAGCGCCGCGTGCGCCACGGGCGAGGAACCGTACACGCTGGCCATGATCCTGAGCGAGGAGCGGCTGGCGAGGCACGCCAGCGTGCTGGGCACCGACGTCTCGGGCCCGCGCCTGGAGGCGGCGCGCCGCGCGCGGTACACGCGCTGGTCGCTGCGCGGGGTGACCGAGCCGGTGGTGGAGCGGTGGTTCGTGAGGCAGGGCATCGAGTACTGGCTGCGCCCGGCCATCCGCGACGCGGTGGAGTTCCGCGAGCTGAACCTGGCCACCGACCGCTACCCGTCGTCGGTGGACGTGCTCTTCTGCCGCAACGTCCTCATCTACTTCGACCGGGCCAGCGTGGCGCAGGTCGCGCAGCGCCTGCTGGACGCGCTCTCCGCGGATGGCTGGCTCTTTCTGGGTGCCTCGGACCCGGCGCTGCAGGACCTGGTGCCGTGCGAGGTGGTGGTGACCGGCGCCGGCGTGGCGTACCGGCGGGTGGGCGCGGGCGGCGCCGCGCTTCCGTGGGTGGCCGGAGCGCCGTACGCGCCGCTCGCCGCGCCGCCGCTAAACCCGCCGGCGGTGAGCGCGGAGCCGGAGTGGGAGCGGCACGCCCGGGCGTCGGAGGACGGCGCGCCGGTCGGAGCGGCGACCGGCGCGCCGCCGCCATCGACCGCACCCGAGCCGCTGACCACCGAGCCGGCGCTGGCCCGCGCGGCGCAGAGCTACGCGGAGCGCGACTACGTGACGGCGGCGATCGCGGCGCGCGGCGCCATCGCCGCCCCGGCGGCCCCCGAGCTGGGCGACGCGCCGTGGATCCTGCTGGTGCGCGCGCTCGCCAACCTGGGGCAGCTCCACGACGCCGACCGCGCCTGCCTGGAAGGGCTGGAACACCATCGCGCCTCGGCGGAGCTCACGTATCTGCACGCGGTGCTGCTGCTGCAGGCGGGACACGGAGCGGCGGCCGTGGCCGCGGCACGGCGGGCGCTGTACCTGGATCGCACGCTCGCCGTGGCGCACCTCACGCTGGGCGCCGCGCTCGCGCGCGAGGGACACCGGGCGCAGGCACGCGTGGCCTACCGGAGCGCGGAGCGGCTGCTCGCCGCGTACCCGCCGGGCGGCGTGGTGCCGGCATCCGACGGCGAGACGGCGCGCCGGCTGCTCGAGGCCGCGCGCGCGCAGGCGCGTCAGCTGGGCGGAGCGGCCGCGTGAGCGAGGAGCTGGCCGGGACGCGCCGTTGGGCGGAGGTCCACGCGCGCATCGAGGAGGTGGGCCGCCAGTTGGTGGAGGGCGGCGACGTCGCGCCCGACGTGGAGCGGCGCCTGCTGCGCGAACGGGCGCGCGTGCTCGCGCGCCGCCCCGAGCCACCCAGCACCCAGGCCGTGCGCGAGGTGCTCGAGGCCAGGGTGGGCCAGTTGCGCCTGGCGATCGACACGCGGCACGTGGTGGAGGTGCTGCGCTCTGCCGTGGTGACACCGCTACCCGGTGCCGAGGCGCCGGTGTTCGCGTTGGCCGCATGGCGCGGGCGCATCCTCACCGTGCTGGAGGTGGCCTCGCTCATGGGCGACTCGGCGCCGCCACGCGACGGCCGGCATCCGTTGGTGGTACTCGACGACGGCCGCGTGACCGTGGCCCTCATGGTGGATTCGCCCGGCACGCTCGTGCAGCTGCCCGAGGCCGACGTAC
>DATANT010000371.1:0-4502 GCA_036266115.1 Gemmatimonadaceae bacterium
GGCCGGCCGCGAAGCGTGTATCCGGCAAGGCCACCGGTCGGGCGACCGCAGGTCGCGCCGAGCCGCAGCCCGCTCCCGCGCCGCGGCGCCCACAGCAGGAGCGTGGACTGCGGCGCGTGGACGCCATTCTCGATGCGGCCGCAGCCCTGATCACCACGGACGGCATCGCCGGCGTGACCATGCACCGCGTGGCCCAACACTCGGGAACGACGATCGGGTCGATGTACCACTTCTTTCCCGATCGGGAGGCGGTGCTGCGCGCCCTGGCGGAGCGACACACGGAGCAGCTGCGCACGCTCATCACGGAGGCCGAGCGCGAGGGTGCGGCCCGCTGGTCGCAGCTCTCGACCGCCGAGGCGGTGGACCGCTATCTGGATCCATACCTGAGCTACGTGGACCAGCACCCCGATCTCCTGCCGCTGGGGCGCTTCGCCCGCGCCTCGGGATGGACCGCGCATCGATCGGCGGAGATGGACCGGCTGATCATCCAGCAGGCCGAGGCCGTGATCGCGTCGCGGGCCCCCGATGCCTCCCAGGCCGAGCTGACGACCCGCGCGGTCACCATGACGGCGATGGTGGAAGGCGTGATGGGCGCGGCCGCGCGGCAGGCGCCCCCCGCCAGGAGCGCGCCGTCAGTCGCGGCGATCCGGCAGGAGCTCCGCCGGGCGCTCGTCGCGTATCTCGACTCCTACGCCGGGCCGAACGCGCGCGGCGCGGCGCGTCCCGCGCCCACCCGTCGCGTCCGCTCGGCGCCCTCCGCCGGGTAGTGAGCGCCGCCGAGCGAGCGTGGGCATCGTGCTCGACAGCGCCGGTGAGCAGCCATCGTCGGTAGTCGTGCGGCCGATCATCGTGAGACGGCGACGGGCTTCGGACCGCGCCGCATCTCACCTCGTGCGCTCCGCGGCCCTCTCTCGTGTCTCCTGGCCGCCGGCGGCCGCGCCCGCGCCGGCCGGACGTGGGCTTCGTGTTCCGAGCTCGACGCACGCCGTCACGTCGCCTGCCGCAGCCGCGCGCGCGTGACGAGCTTGCCCGCCTCCCTGAGCCAGAGCACCGAGCTCGCCACCGCCACGCAGCGCAGCCAGTCCTCCGCGCTCAGATCCACCGTGCCGAAGGCCCGCTGCAGCACCGGCACGTACAGCACCACCAGTTGCAGCACGACCGACATCCCCACGGCGGCCCACAGCCAGCGGTTGGTGAACAGGTGCTCGAACGCGCTCCGCTCGTCCGAGCGCGCATTGAACACGTTGAAGAGCTGGAAGAGCATGAGCGTGGTGAACGTCATCGACTGCGCGTAGCGCAGGTTGCCCGTGCCCTCCACGAAGCCGCCGGGCAGCGAGGCATCGAGGACGTACAGCGTGCCCACCGCCATGATCACGCCCACGAAGATGATGCCGCGCCACATGCGGCCCGTGATGGCGCCCTCGTCGCTCGGACGCGGCGGCTCGTGCATCAGCCCCTCGTCCGCCGGATCGACGCCGAGGGCCAGCGCGGGTGCGCCGTCGGTCACCAGGTTGATCCAGAGGATCTGGGTGGCGAGCAGCGGGAGCACCACGGTGCCCTCGGTGCTGGGCAGGCCGATGCGGCCCGCCAGCAGCACGCCGAAGAACATCGTCATCACCTCGCCGATGTTGGACGAGAGCAGGAAGCGCAGGAACTTCCGGATGTTCGCGAAGATCGCCCGCCCCTCCTCCACGGCGGCGACGATGGTGGCGAAGTTGTCGTCGGCGAGCACGATGTCGGCCGCCTGCTTGGACACGTCCGTGCCCGTGATGCCCATGGCCACCCCGATGTCGGCCGACTTCAGGGCCGGGGCATCGTTCACGCCGTCGCCCGTCATCGCCACCACCGCTCCGTCCCGCTGCAGGGCGTCCACGATCCGCAGCTTGTGCTCGGGATTCACGCGTGCGTAGACGGACACCTCCCGTGCCGCCTGGTCGAGCGCCTCGTCGCTCATCGCCTCCAGCTCGGCGCCGGTGATGGCGCGCTCGTCGTGGACGATCCCGAGCTCGCGGGCGATGATGGCGGCGGTGCGCGGGTGGTCGCCGGTGATCATGATCGGGCGGATGCCGGCGTCCCGCGCCCGGGCGACGGCGTCCTTCGCCTCGGAGCGCGGCGGGTCGATCATCCCGATCAGCCCCAGGAACACGAGGTCCCGCTCCACGCGCGCATCCGCCTCCCCATCCCCATCGGCCGACCGCGAGTCCTCCGGAAGCCAGTCGGCCGCCACGCCGAGCGTGCGCAGCGCGTCGCCGGCGAGCGCCTCGTTCAGCTGCAGGATCTGCTGGCGGCGCTCCGCCGTCAGCGGCCGCCGCTCCTCGCCCACCAGTTCGCGCGAGCATCGCGCGAGCAGCACGTCCGGCGCCCCCTTGGTGAACACGATGGCGCGCGAAGGCTGCTCGGCATCCTGGTGGATGGTGCTCATCAGCTTGCGTTCCGAGGAGAACGGCACCTCGCCCACGCGCGGCAGCCGCTCGTCGAGCGCGGCGGTGACGAGCCCGCACTTGTGCGCCGCCACCAGCAGCGCGCCCTCGGTGGGATCGCCCTGCACGCTCCACCGGCTGTCGTGCTCCTGCACCGTGGCGTTGTTCGCTCGATTGGCGGCCAGGAGCGCGCGCCGGAGCTCGAGCGCCAGCGCTCCGTCCACCGACCCGCCGTCCTCCCGGCGCACCTCACCCTCGGGGGAGTAGCCGGACCCGGCGATCGTGACGCGCCCGCTCGCCGTCACCACCACGCGCACCGTCATCTCGTTCTTCGTCAGCGTGCCCGTCTTGTCGGACGCGATCACGCTGGCCGAGCCGAGCGTCTCCACGGCGGCAAGCTGCCGTACGATGGCGTTGCGCCGCGCCATGCGCTGCACGCCGATGGAGAGCACCGCCGTCACCACCGCCGGCAGCCCCTCCGGCACCGCCGCCACGGCGAGCGCCACGCCCAGCATCATCACGTCCACCAGCCCGGCGGCGCTGCGGATGTCCTCGACGATGATGATCGTGGCGATCATCACCACGGCAATCACGAGGACGATCACTCCCAGTACCTTGCCGAGGCGGTCGAGCTCCCGCTGCAGCGGCGTCTCCTCGTCCCGCGTCTGGCTCAGCAAGCCGGCGATGCGCCCCATCTGCGTGGCCATGCCCGTGGCCGTGACCACGGCCATCCCATGGCCGTAGGTGGCGACGGTGCCGCTGAACACCATGTTGTCCTGGTCTCCCAGCGCGGCCTCCTCCGCGATCGGCGCCCTGTCCTTGGACACCGGCAGGCTCTCGCCGGTGAGCGCCGCCTCGGCCGTCTGCAGCGCCGTGGACTCCACCACGCGCGCGTCGGCCGGGATGGTGTCGCCCTCCTCGATCAGGATGACGTCGCCGGACACGAGCTCCGCGGCTGGCACGAGCCGCCGCTCCCCGTCGCGCACCACCGTGGCCTCGTCGGCCGACATCGCCCGGAGCGCCGCCACTGCCGCCTCGGCGCGCGACTCCTGGATGTAGCCCATCACGGCGTTGAGGAGCACCACCGCGAAGATGGCGATGGCCTCGTATGGCAGCGCCGTCTCGCGCTCCACGACCCAGAGGCCGACCGAGATCGCGGTGGCGACGAGCAGCAGGATGACGAGCACGTCCTGGAACTGGGCGAGAAAGCGCCGCCACGGCGGCACCGGCTTCTCCGCGGCCAGCTCGTTGCGGCCGTGCTGCGCCAGGCGTCGCCGCGCTTCGTCCTCGCTCAGGCCGCCCCGCACGTCGGTGTCGAGTAGGCTCGCGACCTGCTCGATGGTCTGCCGGTAGGGCTCCCTTCGTTCTGCCAGCGCTCGCCCCGACTCCGCGACTTCGCTCACAGTCGTCTCCCTCGTGATCGCGCATCCACGCGCGCGTGACGATCCGACTCACCTCGCCCCACGCGAAGCGGAGCCGATCGAGCGGTGAACGGGCGTCGCCGGACGGTTGCGAGAGGCGGCGTGCGACGCCGCGCCGGGATGGTGATCGAGCAGGGACCGCACCCTGCAGCACCCGCGCGGTCCGCTCTGCCGTGTGCGGACGGGCACCGGAAGCCCAGCCGCATTCGAGTCCACGACGGGAAGATCTCGCGCGGAGATCAGCGCTTTCATATTATGTGGTCGGCATCCGAGTGCAGTCGAGAGGCAGATCACGCGCTCCGCCGGGGCATCCCGGATCTCGCAGCCCGCGGCGAGGCACTCGCACGGAGGTGGTGCATGGGCAATGTTCTCGCTCGCAACTGGGGCTGGGTGGCGCTGCGCGGCGTCATAGCCATCCTCTTCGGCGCGCTCACCCTGACGAATCCGGCCATCTCGCTCGCGGCGCTCGTCTTCCTGTTCGGCGGGTTCGCCATCGCCGACGGCGTCTTCACCATCGTGTCGGCAATCGTCGACCGCCGCGACGAGCCACACTGGGGCTCGCTGCTCGTCTCCGGCATACTCAGCCTCTGCATCGGCGTGGCGACGTTCGTCATGCCGGGGCTCACCGCGATGGCGCTGCTCTTCCTCATTGCCGCCTGGG
>DATANT010000372.1:0-5657 GCA_036266115.1 Gemmatimonadaceae bacterium
GCCGAGAGGAGCCCGCCGATCGTCGTCGGGATCAGGCAGACGAGGAGCGCGATGAGCACCGGCACCGGCACCGCGCCGCCCGAGTAGACGGCGAACGGCTGGAGCGTGACCACCGCGAGCAGGAAGACGATGGTGAGGCCGGAGAGCACGATGGTGAGCGCGATCTCGTTCGGCGTCTTCTGCCGGGTCGCGCTCTCCACGAGCGCGACCATGCGGTCGATGAACGTCGCGCCCGACTCGGCCGTCACGCGCACGACGATCCAGTCGGAGAGCACCCTGGTGCCGCCGGTGACCGCGGAGCGCTCGCCACCGGATTCACGGATGACGGGCGCGGACTCGCCGGTGATCGCCGACTCGTCCACCGACGCGACGCCCTCCACCACCTCACCGTCGGTGGCGATGACGTCGCCGGCCGTGCAGAGAATGAGGTCTCCCCTGCGAAGCGCAGGCGCTGGCACGGTCTCGAAGGCCAGATGGTCGATCGAGCCGCCGGTATCGGACGCGTCGAGCCGCCTGGCCTGGGTCTGGGCGCGCGTGGCGCGCAGATTCTCCGCCTGCGCTTTGCCGCGTCCCTCGGCCATCGCCTCGGCGAAGTTGGCGAAGAGCACCGTGAACCAGAGCCAGAGCGCGAGCTGCAGCGTGAAGACGACATCGCCCCGCCCGCGCGCGACGTCGAGGACGAGCGCGATCGTGGTCCATGCGCTACCCACGAGGACCACGAACATGACCGGGTTCCGCACCATGTGGCGCGGATCGAGCTTGCGGACCGCGTCGCCGCCGGCGCGCCGCACGAGCGCCGGATCGAAGAGCGGGTGCTGCCGGCTGGCTGGCTGTCGCGAGCGCGCCGTCGGCGGCCCGAGGCGCGGCACGAGAGTGGATGCCTGAGTGGTGGTCATGGTCAGAAGAGCCTCCCCGCGCCCATCAGGAAGTGCTCGACGACCGGGCCGAGGGCGAGGGCGGGGAAGAAGGTGAGCGCGCCGACGACGAGCACCACGCCGACAAGCAGCGTCGAGAAGAGCGGGCCGGTGACCGGAAAGCTGCCCGCGGTCTCGGGCGCTGGCTCCTGCTCGGCGAGGAAGCCAGCGAGGGCGAGCATCGGGACGATGAGGGCGAAGCGCCCGACCAGCATGGCAATGCCGAACTGCGTGTTGTACCAGTAGGAGGAGCCCGTGAGGCCGGCGAAGGCGCTCCCGTTGTTGCCCGTAACCGAGGAGAACGCGTAGAGAATCTCCGACAGCCCGTGCGGACCGGCGTTACCGAGCCCCCGGAGCCCCTGCGGCGACACGCTCGACACCGCGGTGAGGACGAGAATGGACGCGGCGGCGGCCAGGACGTAGAGCATCGTCATCTGGACCTCGCGCGCCCGGATCTTCTTGCCGAGGTACTCGGGCGTGCGGCCGACCATGAGGCCGGCGATGAACACGGTGAGTACGACGAAGACGATCATGGCGTAGAGCCCTGCCCCCACGCCCCCGAAGATCACCTCGCCGAGCTGCATGTTGAGCAGCGGGACGAGCCCGCCCAGCGGCGTGAAGGAGTCGTGCGTGGCGTTCACCGCGCCGCACGAGGCGGCGGTGGTGACGGCGGCGTAGAGGGCCGAGTTGGCGATGCCGAAGCGGACTTCTTTCCCCTCCATGTTGCCGCCCGGGCTGACGGCGGTGGTCACGGTGTCCACGCCGCGGGTGACGTGGATCGGATTGCCACGCGCCTCTGCCCAATAGAGGGTGGTCGCCCCGGCGGCGAAGAGTGCGAACATCGCCGCCCACACGGCCCAGCCGTGGCGCTGCTTCCCGACCATTCGCCCGAGCAGCCAAGTGAGCGCCGACGGTATCGCGAAGATGAGGAGCATGGACCAGAAGTTGGTCCACGGCGTCGGGTTCTCGAACGGGTGGGCGGCATTGGCGTTGAAGAAGCCGCCGCCGTTCGTGCCGAGCTGCTTGATGGTCTCCTGGCTCGCGACCGGGCCCATGGCGATCGTCTGCCGCGCGCCCTCGAGCGTGGTGACCTCGACATAGGGGCGGAAGTTCTGGATCGTGCCCTGCTGGACGAAGAGCAGCGCGAAGACGAGCGAGAGCGGGAGGAGCACGTAGAGCGTGCCGCGCACGAGGTCCGACCAGAAGTTGCCGATCCGTCCCCTCGCCACGCTCCCGCGCCGGGCGATGCCGCGAACGAGCGCGACGGCGAGCGCCATCCCGACGGCCGCCGAGACGAAGTTGTGGAAGGCGAGCTGCGTCATCTGCGAGAAGTACGACATCGTCGTCTCCCCGCGGTACGACTGCCAGTTCGTATTGGTCGTGAAGCTCGCTGCGGTCTCGAACGCCTGCCGGTCGGGCACGGCGTCCATTGCCTGCGGGTTGAGCGGCAGCAGATGCTGCACGCGCAGCACGGCGTAGGTGAGCAGCATGGAGGCCAGGCTGAAGAGCAGCACGCCGGCCGCGTACCGGGTCCAGTGCTGGTCCTCGCCGGGGTCCACGCCGCAGGCGCGGTAGATGAGCCGCTCCACCGGCCGCAGCCACCCGATGCTGCCGTCGTAGACGCGCACCAGGTAGATCCCGAGCGGTCTGGCGACGAGCAGCACGCCGAGCGCGAAGAGCGCGATCTGTAGCCAGCCGCTGGCGGTCATGTCAGTAGCGCTCCGGGCGGAGCATGGAGTGTACGAGGTAGGCGAGTAGCAGCGCAGCGAGGATCAGCGCGAGCCAAGCTTCGGCAGTCACAGCGTCCGTCCGTGCGGCGGGTGGTCGGCCGGCACGGCCGCATCGGCGCCGCGGCCGATGGCGGCACAGGCGCGAACATAGGCGAGCATGAGCGTGAAGAACGCGACGGTGAACAGGACGTACGCCAGGTCCAACATGGGATCACTCCGGTCGGGATGGCGACGACGAGAAACGCCGCTCCAGGCGGCGATGGTACGCTGCCAGGAACGGCGTGAAGACCGCACAAAGACGGCGCGGGTCAGGCGCTAAGATCTCACAAAGCTCATGACGGCTCCGTCCACCGCGCCTCAGCGAGGTCCGCGGCCGGGAGGCGCAGCACGAAGACGCTGCCTCCGCCGTCCCGTGGTTGGTAGGTGACGCTCCCTCCCTGCGCGGCAGCCAACCCGTGGGCGATCGCCAGGCCGAGGCCAGCTCCCCCGACGTCAGGCCGGGCGTCGGGCGGACGATAGAACGGCTCGAAGATGCGGGTCCGCTCGTCGGGTGGCACGCCGGGTCCGCGATCCGCGACAGCGAAGGCGAGCTCGGGGCCCTCGCGGTGCACGGTGAGGTCGATCGGTGTATCGGCCGGGGCGTACTTGAGCGCGTTCTCGAGCAGATTCACGAGAACGCGAAGCGATTGCGCGAAGTCGAATCGGCCGGTGAGCACGGGCTCCGCTGGGTCCAGCGACGCCCGGATCTCGCGGTCGAGCGCGAGGCCGGAGACGCGCTGCAGCGCCGCGCCGATCAGATCTTCTGCGACGTTCAGCTCGATCGCGAGCGGGAGGCCGCCCGCCGAGAGTCGCGAGAGGTCCAGCAGATCAGCGACGAAGCGATTCAGGCGAAGGCCCTCCTCTTCGATGACGAGCGCACGCTCGTCTCCGTCGGCGGCGATGTCGTGCGCCAGGGCGCGGATCGTCGTGAGCGGCGTGCGGATGTCGTGCGACACGCTGGCGAGGAGCGCGTCCTTGAGACGATCCGCCTCCCTCAGCGCCTCGGCGCGCTCCGCCTCCGCGCTCAGACGTACCCGCTCCACGCCGAGGGCGGCATAGAAGGCAAGCGCGTCGAGGAAGCGGCGCTGCGCCGAATCGAGGGTGATCCCCTCCGGGCTCGTCAGCTGCAGCACGCCAACCGTGCGATCGCGCACCGTCAGCGGCATCATCAGCGCGCGAACGTCGCCCGTCTGTTCGAGCAGCGGTCCGACCGCATGGGCTCCCGGCTCCGCGGCCATTCGGACCGTACCGTCCGGAAGCTCGGCTGCCGCGTGACCGTGCTCGGCGACCCAGGCGACAATGCCAGTTACCCCGACCGGCGCCGGTATCGGCCCGGCTGCCCGCTCGCGGATAGCGTGGGCGGGCGTGCCGGCCATCGCATCGCGCACGTAGACGTCGCACTCTGCGACCCCCAGCGTGGTGCGGATCACGCGGGCGACCGCGGCGAGCGCTTCCTCCGCGCGCCCGGCGCTCAGTGTTTCCGCGCCCAGCGTGGCCAGACGATCCACCTCGGCCGCGCGCCGCCGAGCCCCGGCGGCCTCGGACTGGGCGCGGTCGAGGAGCTGCGCGGCCACGATGCCGGTCACCAGAAAGGCGAGGAGCACCAGCCAGTCGAGCGGATTGGCGATGACGAACGTGTGGTACGGCGGGAGGAAGAGGAAGTTGAAGCCGAGGAACGCCGCCAGGGCCAGCGTCACCCCCAGCGCCCGCCCCCCTGCGGCGCTGCCGCCCAGCACGACGAGCAGAAAGAGGAGCGCGATGTGCGCCTTCTCGAGGTGGCTGCGGGCGGCCAGCATCGCCAGTGTCACAGCGGCGAGCAGGAGTAGCCAGAGCATCCACGTGTGCCAGCGGCGTGAGATGAACCGCATCACGTAAGGGCCGGCTCTCCGGGCAGCTCGAAGCGGTAGCCCACGCCAGGTTCCGTGAGGATCAGTGTCGGGCGCAACGGGTCCGCTTCCAGCTTCCGGCGCAGATTGGCGACGTAGACGCGGAGATACTGCTGCGCATCGCCATGGTGTCGGCCCCAGACGGTATCGAAGAGCTGGTGGTGCGTCATCGTGCGGCCGGCGTGGCTGACGAGCGCGCGTAGAAGGTCCCACTCCGTCGGCGTGAGGTGCACGAGGTTGCCATCCCGCGTCACGCTGCGCCGTGCGAGGTCGATGGTGAGCCCGCTCGTGCTGACGGGCGTGTCGCCACCGGGCACCGGCCCCATCCGCGCCCGCCGCAGCTGGGCACGGATCCGCGCCTGCAGCTCGAGCGTACTGAACGGCTTGGTCAGGTAATCGTCCGCGCCGGCGTCGAGGAGCCTGGCCTTCTCCTGGTCGGAGTGACGGGCGGACAGCACGAGGATGGGCGTGGACGACCACTCCCGGATCGAGCGGCACACGTCCAGGCCATCCATGTCCGGCAGGCCAAGGTCGAGCACGACGAGCCCCGGACGCTCGCGTCTCGCCAGCTCGAGCCCGGATGCCGCGGTCGCCGCCTCGAAGACCGTGCCGCCGTCCGACTCCACCGCGGCCCGGATGATCGAGCGGATGTTGGTCTCGTCGTCCACCACGAGCACGGTCGTCATGCGGGGCAAAGATGCCATGCTGTCCACCTGCTGCCGAGGTCCACGGTCACAAAGAAAGCACAAAAGCTGCACGGGCGCCGACAATCGGGACACCTCGGTGCTGTAGCTTGCAGTCTCGCACGGCTCGCGCGACATCCCGAGCCTTGGCCTTCATCCACGCGCCAGCTCAAGCCCGGGCCATCGTGCTGATTCCTGCACCTTCGCCCATGCACACCGCCGAGAGCCAGCCGCACGAGGACGGCCCAGGTGAGCCGGAGGCCGAGGGTCGGCGACCCCGCACGCGCCCCTCGCACACACCGCCAGAATCCGCCGACCACGGTCAGCGTGCCGCGGCGCATGACCCCCGCTACCTCGCGACGCTCGCCCTGGCCGCGCTCGGCATCGTCTATGGCGACATCGGCA
>DATANT010000373.1:0-2344 GCA_036266115.1 Gemmatimonadaceae bacterium
CCTCGCCCAACTGCCAGAAGTCGCACCCGCTGGAGATGGGGGGCAATACCACCCTCACCATCGGCCCTGACCGGAAGCTGAAGCAGCGTGCCTACTTCAAGCTCCCGACGGCGCAGAGCGCGCAGGAGAACTGCGTCTCGCACAACGGCTCGCTCGTCCCGGTGCCCGGGCGCGACATCATGGTGCAGGGGTGGTACCAGGGTGGCGTGGACGTGATCGACTTCACCGACGCGGACCGGCCGTTCGAGATCGCGTACTTCGACCGCGGCGCGATCGACGCGCCGAGCGCCGAGGCCGACGGCGGCGCCGTGAGCCGCTCGCGCGGCACGATCGGCGGCTCGTGGGGGGCCTACTGGTACAATGGGCACGTCTACTCGTCCGAGATGGCGCGCGGCCTCGACATCCTGGAGCTGCTCCCCTCCGATCAGCTCTCCGCGAACGAGCTCGCCGCGGCGAAGCTGGTGCAGATGGCCGAGTTCAATCCGCAGAGCCAGCCGCGCATCGTGTGGCCGGCGGCCTTCCCGGTGGTGAGGTCGTACCTCGACCAGCTGGTGCGCGGCAACGGGCTCGCCACCACGCGCACGACGGCCATCGCGCGCGCGCTCGACGCGGCCGAGCGCCAGGCCGGTGCCGCGCGCCGTTCGGCGCTGACGACGCTCGCGACGCAGGTGGACGCGGATGTGCGCGGCGCGAAGGACGCGGCCCGCGTTCGGGCAATGGCGGCGGCGATTCGCGACCTGGCGGCTGCGACCCGGTAGGTGCGTAGGTAGGTAGGATAGGTAGGTGCGTGGCGTGTCGGGCGGACCGGTGGCTGGAGTTCCAGTCGCCTGTCCGCCCGACACGCATTCAGGCTCCACGAACTCAACGACCCACACCGGAGCGCCGATGCCCCCGTCCCGCCGCGACTTCCTCGCCACCTCCGCCGCTGCGGCGCTCGGCGTCGCCTTCGGGCGCCCGCTCTCCGCGTTCGCCCAGCAAGCGGCGCAGGCGCAGCCGGTGTTCACAGCGGTTCGCCGCAACGTCGGCACGTTCACGATGCGCGGGGGCACCGTCGGCTGGCTGGTGAGCCCCGGTGGCATCGCCGTGGTCGACACGCAGTTTCCGCCCGAGGCGCGCGCCCTGCTCGACGGGCTGCAGGCGCGGTCGAAGCACCGCGGCGTCGATGTGCTGCTCAACACGCACCATCACGGTGACCACACGTCCGGTAACCCGGTGTTCCGCGGTGTGGCGCGGCGCGTGGTCGCGCACGGCATGGCGAATCAGCACATGCGGCGTGCACCCGGGGCGCAGCCGCCGCAACAGCAGAACGCGCCGGAGCCGCTCTATCCGGACACGACGTTCACGCACGCCTGGTCCGCCGACGTCGGCGACGAGCGCATCGTCGCGCGGCACCACGGGCGCGCGCACACGAGTGGCGACGCGGTGATCACGTTCGAGCGGGCGAACGTGGTGCACATGGGAGACCTGATGTTCCATCGACGCCATCCCGTCGTCGACCGCGCGGCCGGTGCGTCGATGCGGAACTGGGCGCGCCTGATCGAACAGGTGGTGAACGCCCACGCGCGCGACACGATCTACATCTTCGGCCACGCGAACGCGGGGCTCCCGGCCACCGGCGGCGCGGCCGACCTGCTGCAGTTTCGCGACTACCTCGGCGCGGTCGTCGCGCGCGTCGAGCGGCAGGTGCAGGCCGGCCGCTCGCGCGAGGAGATCCTCGGGGCGCGCGAGCCGCTGGCGGGCTTCGAGGCATGGGGGCCGTTCGGGCCGGAGAGCGCACGCGATCCGCTCACCGTGGCGTACGAAGAGGTGACGACGGGGGCATAGGCGCGCGCTGCGCGCCGTCCACCGTCACTCGATCGGCCCTACGGGCTGGGCGTCCGGACATCCGTCACGAGGACCGGACGCTGAGTGGTGCTCTCGCCACGTACGGTGCGAGGAGGGCGCCCCCGGGGTTAGGCCGCCCGCGGAGGAGGGGTTCCATCGCAGCGGCGTGAGCTTACAGCTGGCGCATTCTGGCTGCGCAGACCATGGAAGCGGCGGCTGCGCCGCCGCATCTTCGGAGCGTCCATGGAGCGTCCACAGCAGAACCTCACGTCAGGCCCCGCCTTCATGCAATCCACTCTCGTTGCCGCCATCGAGCGCTTCACATCACCCCGTGACGAGAAGCAATTGCAGGAGCTGGAGCTTGCGCTTGGTGCGGTCGCACCTGCCTCGTGCACTCAGGCGGAGTTCTCGCTTCTGCTCGGCATCTTGGAGCGGTTTCCTGATGACGACGGCTCTGGCGTCTTCTGGTCCATCGTCCACCTGCTCGAGGCCACATCGGGCTACGAACCTGCACTCGTCG
>DATANT010000374.1:0-7974 GCA_036266115.1 Gemmatimonadaceae bacterium
GGCACATCTCAGCTACGGCGCGGGTTTCCTTGTGGGGGCCGCTCGACTGGTGCGGCCACGGGCGTCGCGAACCGGCGCCGCCGACGCCGTGCCGCTCTCCCGCTAGCGCGGTCGCTGGCGGGGCGGACGCGGGAGCACGCGCCCGCCAGTCGGCGTCGCCGCCTGCGGCGCGATTCGTGGCGTCGTGGCGCTGCCGCAACAGAATGTCACCGCGTTGCAACATATCGCAACGCACGGTGATGCACGGACTTGGCGGCGCTGAGACGCGCTCTTGACGGACGCCGCAGGCAGCCCTATGCTAGCGCCGTCGCCGAGCGCCGTAGCTTGGGGGGTCGTAATGCAAGATGCCGTCGTGAACGGATGCCGGGTTCGACGCTGGACGGCGAAGGAGTTCGCGTGTCTCTCTCCCCCCCAGGGAGCGTAGGTCAGCCCGCCGTTCGAGATCTCGAGATCCCGCCGGGCTACGACGCCACTCTCACCGAGGCGTCGCCCACGCTGCCTCTCCGCGTCCCGGACGATCTCACGCTCGCGCGGGCGCAGTCTCTGAAGGTGGCGCCGGTCGCCACACCCGCACGCCGGGAGCAGTTCCTCCAGTTCTCGCCGCCGTGCGTCGGCGAGGAGGAGATCGCGGCGGTGCAGGAGGTCCTGCGCTCCGACTGGATCACCACGGGCCCGCAGGCGCGCCGCTTCGAGCAGGAGTTCGCGCACTTCGTGGGCGCGCCCGGCGCGCTCGCGCTCAACTCGTGCACCGCCGGACTGCATACGGCGCTCGTGGCCCTGGGCGTGGGTGACGGCGACGAGGTGGTGACCACGCCGTTCACGTTCGCGGCCACCGCCAACGTCATCGAGCACGTGCGGGCGCGGCCCGTGTTCGCGGACGTCGAGCCGGACACGCTGAACATCGATCCCGAGGCCGTGGCGGCCGCGGTCACGCCGCGCACCCGTGCCATCATCGTGGTCCACTTTGCCGGGCATCCCGCGGAGATGGACCGGCTGGAGGAGATCGCCCGGGCACACGGGCTGCCGATCATCGAGGATGCGGCGCACGCGCTCCCCGCGCGCTACCGCGGGCGGCTGGTGGGCGCGTCGGAGCACGCCGCGGCCTTCAGCTTCTACGCCACCAAGAACCTGACGACGGCCGAAGGCGGCATGCTCACCGGGACGCCGGAGTTCCTGGACCGGTGCCGGACGCTCGCGCTGCACGGCATGAGCCGGGACGCGGCGAGTCGCTACCGCGCGGGCGGCAGCTGGTTCTACGAGGTGCTGGCGCCGGGCTTCAAGTACAACATGACGGACATGCAGGCGGCCATCGGGTTGGTGCAGCTGCATCGCATGACCGCGTTCCAGGCGCGGCGCCGCGAGATCGTGACCGCGTACCAGGCCGCGTTCCGCGAGCTGGATGCGGTGGAGCCGCCGGTGGAGCGCGCCATGGTGGACCACGCCTGGCATCTCTACGTGCTCCGGCTGCGGCTCGAGGCGCTCACCATCGATCGGGCGCGCTTCATCGAGGAGCTCACCGCGCGCAACATCGGCAGCTCGGTGCACTTCATCCCGGTCCACCTGCACCCGTACTATCGCGACACGTACGGCTACGCCGCCGATGCGTTCCCCGTGGCGCACGGCCAGTTCCTTCGGGCCGTGAGCCTTCCCCTTCATCCGCGCCTCACGGACGACGACGTTGGCGACGTCATCGCCGCGGTGCGAGACATCGTTGCGCGACATCGTCGCTGACCCGCCTCGCGGCGCCCGCCTGCTCGACGTCACGCTGGCGGCGGCGGGGCTCGTGGTGCTCTCGCCGGTCCTGCTGGTGATCGCCATCCTCATCCGGCTGGACGATGGCGGGCCGGTGCTCTATCGCCAGCGGCGCATCGGCCGTGGAGGGGCGGCGTTCCGCATCTGGAAGTTCCGCACGATGGTGGTGGATGCCGAGCGGCGGGGCGGGGCGCTCACCGTCGCCGGCGATGCTCGGGTGACGCGGATGGGCGCGCGCCTGCGCCGGCTCAAGCTGGACGAGCTGCCGCAGTTGCTCAACGTGGTCGCCGGCGACATGCGGCTGGTGGGACCGCGTCCCGAGGTCCCGCGGTACGTGGACGAGTATTCCGACGACCAGCGCCGGGTGCTCGCCCTGGTGCCCGGCATCACCGACCCCGCGTCACTCGCGTTCATCGACGAGGAGACGCTGCTGCGTGGGGTGGAGGATCCGGAGCGGTACTACGTGGAGCACGTCATGCCTGAGAAGATCAGGTTGAACCTGGCCTATGCGGCACGCGCGACCTGGTGGAACGACGTCCGGGTGATCGCCGCCACGTGCCGGACCCTCGCCGCCACCCGCACCACGGCGTTCGATGCGCCGCGCTGACCCGCGCCCGGGGCGCGAGCCGTGGCCGGCGGGCTGGATGCCGGCACTCTCGTGCAGGGTCCATCGGCAGGTGCTGCGGCATCGGCGCTGGCTCATCGTGGCCGCGTACGCTGTCCTGGTGCCGAGCGCCCTGATGCTCGCCTACCTGCTCCATGCGGACTTCGCGCTGCAGCCCGGTCAGCGGCGCGCGCTCCTCGTGGCCGTGCCTCCGCTGCTCCTGGCCCGCATGCTGGTCTACTGGCGGCTCGGCATCTTCCGCGGCTACTGGCAGCACTACGGCTTCCACGACCTGCTCAAGATGGTCCAGGCGGCCGCGCTCGGCACCATGGCGTTCGTCGCGCTGTTGGTGATCGGCGGCCGCACCGGCGCGGTCCCGCCGTCCGTGATCGTGATCGAGTGGCTGCTCGCCATGATACTCGCCGGCGGGATGCACGTGGTGGCGCGCGCGGTGCGTGAGGGCCAGATCATGCGCCGCGTGGCGGGCCGCCGCACCCTCATCCTGGGCGCCGGCGAGGCCGCAGAGCGCCTGCTCCGGCAGTTCCAGCACGACCGCCGCCGTACGGTGTGGGTGGTGGGGCTGCTGGACGACAACCCGTCGCTGCGCCATCGACACCTGCACGGCGTGCCGGTGCTCGGCTCCACCACCGCAGTCGGGGTGGTGGCCCAACGCGAGAAGGCGGAGCTGCTCGTCATCGCCGCGCCGTCCGCCACCCGCGCGCAGATGCGCGCGATGGTGGATTGCTGTGTGAAGACCGGCCTGGAGTTCAAGGTCGCGCGCCCGCTGCAGGAGCTCGTGGATGGCCGCTTCCCGCAAGGTCATGTGCGCGACGTCCGGATGGAGGACCTGCTCGGGCGCGCCCCCGTGCGCCTCGCCGTGCACCCGCTGGCGCGTGAGGTGCACGAACAGACGGTGCTCGTCACCGGCGGCGCCGGCTCCATCGGGTCGGAGCTCGCCCGGCAGCTCGGCGAGCTCCGCCCGCGTCGGCTCGTGATCCTGGAGCAGGCCGAGAGCCCGCTGTACTTCGTGGATCTCGAGCTCGCGCGGCGTTTTCCCGACGTCGAGATCATCCCGCTGGTCGGGGACATCACCGACGAGCGGCGCGTGCGCCGCACGATGAACGAGTTCCGGCCGGCCTACGTGTTCCACGCGGCCGCGTACAAGCACGTGCCGCTCATGGAGCGCAACGTGCCCGAGGCGGTGCGCAACAACATCTTCGGCACCCTCACCGTGGCCCGCGCGGCGGTGGACGCGGGCGTGCGCAAGGTCGTGCTGCTCTCCACCGACAAGGCGGTGAACCCGTCGAGCGTGATGGGGGCGAGCAAGCGCATCTCCGAGCGCATCATCCTCGGCATGCCGGAGTTCCGTGAGACCGCCACCGACTTCCGCGCCGTGCGCTTCGGCAACGTCCTGGGCTCCGACGGCAGCGTGCTGCCGCTCTTCCGCCGGCAGCTGGCCACCGGAGGCCCGCTCACCGTCACGCACCAGGACGTCACCCGGTACTTCATGACCATCGCCGAGGCCGTGCAGCTCGTGCTGCAGGCCGCCGCGCTGCCCGAGGCGCGCGGGCGCATCGTGATGCTCGACATGGGCGAGCCGGTGCGCATCGTGCACCTCGCCGAGAACCTCATCCGACTCTCGGGGCTCGAGCCGTATGTGGACGTGGCCATCACCTTCACCGGGCTCCGGCCCGGCGAGAAGCTGTGCGAGGAGCTCATGGCCGCCTACGAGCACTGCGTGCCGACGTCCGAGCCCGGCATCCGCCTCATGCAGGGCGGGGATGCCGCGGACGACGAGCTACCCCATCAGCTCTCGCGTATCGCCAGCGCGTTCGAGGCGGGCAGCGAGCTCGAGATCCTCCGCTCCATCCGCGCCGCCGTGCCGGAGTGCCGGCCGCCATTGCGCGATGTTCCACCCTTGCTGGACAGGGAGATCGACGTGCTCCAGCACACGTCGGGGCCGTGCGATGTCGTGCGCACCGGTGTCGCCGTGCCGGAGCACTCGGCCGTATACCCCGTAGGTCCGCGGGCGCCGCAGCCCGCCACTTCTTCGGAACTCACTTCATGATGATCCGTGCGGCCATCCTCTCCTCTCTCGTCAGCACCTTCCTCGTCTGCTCGTCACCCGCGCCCGCGCACGGCCAGACGTCATCCCGTGAGGCGGCGTCCGCCACGCTGCGGCCGGGCGACCGGCTGCGCATCACGGTCTGGCGCAATCCCGAGCTGAGTGGGGACATCGGGATCGACGGCAACGGCACGCTGCAGCATCCGCTGTATCGCAGCCTCGTCGTCACCAACACGCCGCTACCGGTGGTGCGCCAGCGTCTGGACTCCCTGCTCCGCGAGTTCGAGCAGCGCCCGCAGTTCGTGATCGAGCCACTGCTCCGCGTGGCGGTGGGCGGCGAGATTCGCAGCCCCAACATCTATACGCTGGCACCCGAGGTCACCATCGCCGAGGCGGTGGTGCTCGGCGGCGGTCCCACCGAACGGGGACGGCTGGACAGGGTGACCCTGCGGCGTGGTGGCGAGCAGCGCACGCTCGATCTCACGCGTGACGACCTTGCCGACTCGCAGTTGCTCATCCGTTCGGGGGACGAGATCGCGGTCGGTAGACGCCGCAACCTCCTCAGCGACGTCATCGGGCCGTTGGCCAGCATCCTCGGTGCCGTGGGTTGGATCGTGACGCTTGCCCGCAACCAGTAGATAGAGAACCTCCGCCGTATGCCCGACTATCCGCTTCTCCCGCAGCTGCCCCCGCGCGCCAGCACGCCCGAATCCATGTACGGGCGGCCGCGCGGCGACGCATCGCGCGACCGGTATCCGCGCGAGACGTATCCGCGCGACGGGTTCGCGCGCGACCCCGGCATGCCCGGGGACGACATGACGCCCGCGCCCGTGGACGTCCGCGCGATCTGGAGCGCGGTCCGGCAGCATCCGTGGCTCGTGCTCGTCACCACCCTCTTCTGCGCGTCGCTCGCCGCCGCGTACGTCTACACCACGGAGGCGAAGTACGAGGCGTCGGCCGCCATCCGACTGGCGGACACACGCCGCGAGATCGCCGGAGCGCTGGTGGAGTCGGGCATGGCTCGCGAGACGAACACCGGGACGGATCCCATTCTCAGCGCCATCGAGATCCTGCGCAGCCGGGCGGCGGCCACGCGCGCCGTGAGCACGCCCGAGGCCGGGATCGTGCGGGTCCGCACGGTCGATTTCTCCCCAGCGCTCCTCGAGGACGTGATCATCCAGCCCACGGTCCGCCGGGATTCCGTGGAGTTGATCTTCGAGCCGTACATGGTGGAGGCACGCGGACGCGGCACCCGCGCGCGCGCGGCGTACAACGACATTCTCTCGCTCGGCGACATCTCGTTCCGGGTGATCGACCGCCCACCCGCGTCGCGGGGGCGGATCAACATCGTGAGCACCGAGCAGGTGCTGAACCGGCTCCTCCGGTCCACGTCGGCCAAGCGGCGCGACCTCACCGACATCGTCGACGTCCGGGTGAGCGCCCCCGATCCGTACCTGGCGCGGGAGCTGGTGAACGGGCTCGTCACCGCGTTCCAGGCCGTGAACCTGGATGCGGCTCGGCAGCGCTCGCGCCTGCGGCGAACGTTCCTGGCCCAGCAGCTGGCCCAGAACGACACGCTGTTGAACGAGGCACAGCAGGCGCTGACGTCGTTCCGGAGCCAGAAGGTCTCGAGGGCGCCCGAGGAGGCTGCCCAGCTCGCGGCGTCCGCGGAGAGCTATGGCCTGCGGCTGGAGGAGTTGCAGGGCCAGCGGCGCCACGTCGCCGCTCTCCTCAGCCGCCTCGAGCGGGCGGGCAGGGCTGGCGCCCCCGGTACCTTCCGCACGGCCATCGGCGGGGTAGGCGAGGTGCACAGCCCGGCCGTCGAGCAGTTGAGCAACAGCCTGCTGAATCTCGAGGCCACACGCGACTCCATGACTACGGGTCCGTTCGCCCGGGCGTTCACCAACCCCGACGTCCGGCGGTACGACGAGCTCATGGCCACCACCCTGGCGCAACTCCTGGTGGCGGTGCGCAACCAGATGGCCGATCTGGACGAGCAGATAGATCGGCTGTCGCTATCGGCCGACATCAGCCGGCGCGTGCAGGCGGCGGTGCCGGCCCGGGAGGCCCGGGAGACGCAGCTGACCGAGGCCGAGATGACGCGTCGGAAGATGGCCGACCAGCTCCGCGAGGAGTATCAGCGCGCGCAGATCGCGGAGGCGGCGGAGGCGGGGCAGGTGGAGATCGTGGACCTCGCGGTGCTCCCCACGCGCGCCGCCAACGCGGGCAAGGCGCGGCTGATCCTCTTCGGGGCCATGGGTGGCGTGATGCTCGGCCTCGTGCTCGCCTACGTGCGCGAGCAGTTCAACACCCTGCTGCGCCGGGTGAGTGACGTGGAGACGGTGCTCGACGTGCCCGCGCTGGCCCTCATTCCAGCGGTGGGCGTGTCGTCCCGTCGGTTCGGCCGGTCGCGCCAGGGCACACCACCGGCCATCGCCAACTCGCTCGGCACCACGCTCTCCAAGCGGAGCCCGCCGCCCGCGATCATCGCGGGCTCGGGCTCCGTCACCTCCGAGGCATTCCGCGCCCTCCGCACCAATCTGCTCTTCTCGCACGGCGGCCGTACCCTGCGGGTGCTCACCGTCACGAGCCCGCTCGCGTCCGAGGGCAAGACCACCGTGGCGGTGAACCTCGCCGTGAGCTTCGCGCAGCAGGGGTTGCGCGTCGCGCTCATCGATTGCGACCTTCGGCGGCCGTCGGTGCACAAGGTATTCAGTCTGCCCCGAGAGCCGGGCATGACGGAGCTCGTACAGGGCGAGGTGTCCCTCGAACAGGTGGTGCATCCCACCGACTACGCCAAGCTGTTCGTCATCATGGCCGGTCGCCTGCCGTCCAACCCGGCCGAGCTACTGGGCAGCGCGGAGATGCGTCAGGTGCTCGAGACGCTCGCGACGACGTTCGAGGTGCTCATCATCGACACGCCGCCCGTGCTGCTCACGTCCGACGCGGCGGTGCTCAGCGCGGTGGCCGATGGCGTGCTGCTGGTGGTGCGCGCCGGACGCACCGAGCGGGCACAGGGACGGGGCGCGGTGCGCCAGCTGCACACGGTGGGTGCGCGCGTCGTGGGCGCGGTGCTCAACGACCCTGATCGCAAGATGGTGGACGACCCCGGCTTCGCCTACGGCTACGGGTACGAGTACGCGGCGGCCGTGGACACCAAGGAGTGACGGCGCGACCGGCGAGCGCGGGCCGCTCCCGACGGCCCGCGCCGGCCGAACGCCGCCCGCACCGATCACCGTTTCGCGACGGAGACGCCGCGAAACGGTGATCGGTGTCTATAGCGGCTGGTCGCCGCTCGCCGGCTGGCTTCCGTTCCCTGGATGACTCGCGCTCCCCGGCGGCTGGTCGCCGCTCCCCGGCTCCGCGCGCCACAGCCAACGCAGGAACCAGACGAGCAGCAGGACCGGCAGCGCGATCTTGAGCACCGCGAGGCCCAGCGTGAGCGCGCCGGCCACCAGGGAGATCAACAGGCCGCCCACCACGAGCACGAGCAGCACCGGGAGCCCCACCACGAGCAGCATGAGCAGCACCGGCAGCGCGATCATGCCGAGCA
>DATANT010000375.1:0-8395 GCA_036266115.1 Gemmatimonadaceae bacterium
GGGGCGCGCCGAGCCGCGTGCGCACCAGATAGTATACGGTACCGACGCCGAGGAGGAGCGCCATCGCCGTCACCTCGGCGCGCGTGGAGTGCGACAGCACCCACACCACCGTGGCGGCGGCGACGAGCGGGACCACCGGCCCGCCTGGTACGCGGAAGGTGCCCGGCGTTCGCGGGCGCGTGCGCCGCAGCTGGAGCGTGGCGAGGCAGACGGCGAGGTAGACGAGCAGCAGCGACACGCTCCCGAGTACCGCGAGCGGCCGGAAGGCGCCGGTGATCGCGACCAGCAGCGTGGCCGCGGCGAAGGCGACGATCGCCACCCACGGCGTGCGCCAGCGCGGATGGATGCGCGCGAGCGCCGACGGCAGCGTGCCGCTCTCCGCCGCGGCGAGCAGCGCGCGCGGCGCGCCGAGCATGTCCGCCGAGAGCGCGCCGAAGACGGCGAGCACCGTACAGCCGAGGATCACCGTGCGCCCCACCGGCCCGGCGATGCGCTCCGCCAACGTGGCCAGCGGCGCCTCCTGCTGCGCCGCGAGCCCCGGGCCGAGCACCCCCTGCGCCGTCACCTGCAGGGCGAGGTAGAGCAGCACGAGCGCCGCCACGCCGCCGAGCAGCCCGCGCGGCACCGTGCGCGCCGGGTCGCGGATCTCGCCGCTGGCCGTGAGCGCGCTCTCCATGCCGGCGAAGGCGAAGAAGAGGAGGAGCGATCCCGCCCCGAGCTGCTCCAGCGTCGGCCACTCGACGATCGCGAGCTGCCGCCAGTCGATCGCCGCCACGCCGAGCAGGATCACGAGCACGAGCGGCAGCAGCTTGGCGACCGTCGTGGCGACCGAGACGCGGGCACCCTGCCGCACGCCCCGCACGTTCACCGCCGCCAGCCCGCCGAAGAGCAGCACGAGCATCGCGACGCGCGGTGCGCCGCCGGCCAGCGACGGGGCGAACGTCGCCATGGCGTCCAGCATCACGTTGGCGATGGCCGCGTCGGCCACCACCGAGAACCCGAGCGAGAAGGTGACCCACGCGAGGAAGCCGGCGAACGGCCCGAAGGCCTCCTCCACGTACGCCACCGCGCCGCCCGACCGCGTCACCTGGCTCCCCACCTCGGCGAAGCAGGCGAGGACCATCACCACGAGCACGCCGCACAGCAGGTAAGCGAGCACCGCCGACGGGCCGAGGATCACCGCGACGGCGGCCGGCAAGGCGAAGATCCCCGCGCCGACGGCGAGGTTCACCGCGGTCGCGCCGAGCGTGAAGGGGCCGATTGCACGCTCGAGCCCCGACTCGGCGGGGGGCGCCGATGCGGCGCGGGAGAGAGGTGGGGCGCTCATGGCACGAACATGCAGCCGTGGCGGGGCCGCCACCAGCCGCCGCGCAGGGCCTACAGCGGTGTAGGCGCCGGACCAGGGGCGCTCACCCGCCGGCCGGCGGGGCGCGAGCGCGGCGCTAAAGTCAGGGTGGGGAGGTGCCGATACCTAGGTCTGCGACCGTCTGCACTGACGTGGGCGGCGTTTGCCGCGCTCCCTATCACCAAGGCAAGAACCGCGATGGCTTCAATTCCCAACGCTGGCCGAACGCCGCTGTGGGTACGCCGCATCGGCTCGGTTTTTGGCATCACCGCCGTCTTGGCCATCACCGGCCTGACCGCGTGCGCCGACGCCCCGGCGGCTCCCCCCACCCCGACCGCTTCGGCGTCACTGAGCCAGCTCACCGGTACGCTGACCGGTACGCTGACCGCCACCACGTCGACACTCACGTCGACGGTGACGTCACTCACCGGGACGGTCGTCCACGGGCTGCTCTGGACGTCGCCGGTCGGCGAGCAGTCGGCCAGTCGCGTCATCGGACCCGCCGGCGGCAGCCTGTCAATGCAGGATGGCATCAAGGTCGTCGTGCCCAGGGGGGCGGTCTCGCGTGACGTGAGGTTCAGCGTCACCCGCCTGCCGGGCATCATCGTCGCCTACGATTTCCAGCCGCACGGGATCAAGTTTGCCGTGCCGGTGCAGATCGAGCAGCCGACGGCCGGCACGGGCCTCCTGGGCCTGCTGCGCTCGAACCCGGAGACGACGGTTCGCGGCGCCTACTTCGCCAAGCAGTCGCTGCTCGACCAGTTGTTGGGCACCGCGGTCGTCACCGAGTTCCGCCCGGCCTCCATCTCGGCGGACCGGAAATGGATCCGTTTCACGGTCGACCATTTCTCGGGCTACATGGTGTCGATGGACTGAGGCGCCAACAGTGCCGGCCGGGCCATCCGGTCGGCGCGCTCGTGACCTGCCGGGCTGTCGATGCCGACAGCCTGGCGGTCGCGATGTCTGGAATCATCACAGCGGCTTCCCTGTGATGGTCGACTGATCAAGCTCGTCTCCATCCGGCATGTCGTGCCGGCACGGGGGCTCTACCGCGAACCGTTCGCGGCCGAGCCCCCGCGATGCGTCCGGCCGCACGGGCACGCCGGGCGTCATCACGACCAGCGCGGACGGCCGACGATGGGCCACGACGTCGAGATTCATGGAGCTCGCCATGGAGCTCGCCATGTTGCTCGGGCCGCACATCGAACGTCTCAGGAGCACTCGGCTGCTGCCCGTCCTTCCGAGCCCTCCACCCACGTCCCGTGTCCCCGATCCGCCCGCGTGCCACGCCATCCAGGAGCGCGACCGGCTGCCCGTGGCAGCACGGCGCCCCCGCGGCGTGCGCCGCGCCATGAGCCAGCGGACCAGGAGTGCGGTGCGCCACGCCCGTCTGGCGCTGGTCCCCGTGGGTAACCGGGGTGCCGGGCCGACGGCCGAGCAGCTGATCGAGGAGGGGCAGGCCGCGGAGCGGCACGGGCAGCGAGCGCGGGCCCGCGAGTGCTACGAGGACGCGCTACGCCGGCTCTCCGGCGAGTCCGGCGGGCGGCGCGCCTCCGCTGTCCTGCGGTGGATCGCGCGCACCTACCAGGGCGACGCCGAGATGGATGCGGCACTCGACTGCCTCGCGGCTGCCGTGGCCGTGGCCGAGGCGTGGGGGGACGAGTCGGCGGCTGGCAGCGCGATCAACGTGGAAGCGGTGGTGCGCTGGCAGCAGGGGGATCTCGACGAAGCCGAACGCCTCTACCGGACGGCGCGAGCGCGCGCGATGCGCGCCGGCGACGCCAAGCTCGCCGCCATGACGGCGCAGAACCTCGGCGTCATCGCCAACGTCCGCGGCGATCTGGACGAGGCGCGCCGGCGCTACGAGGCCAGCCTGCACGAGTATCGCGCGCTCGGCCTCGCCAAGGACATCTGCGTCGCGCTCAACAATCTGGGGTTGCTCCACACGCACCAGGAGCAGTGGGAGGAGGCCGAGCGAGCGTTCGGGGAGGCGGTGCAGATCAGCGACGGCGTCGGCGATCTCGCCGCCCAGATGCTCCTCGAGGTGAACCTCGCCGAGATGTGGGTGGCGCGGCACGAGTACGGCCGCGCCCAGCAGGTCGTGCGGCACGCCATGGAGCTCGCGTCGCGCACCGGCGACGGCTCGGCGATCGGCCAGGTGACGAAGCTGCTCGGCGTCATCGCCCGGGAGACCGGCGACGCGGAGGAGGCCGAGCAGCAGTTCCGCCGCGCGCAGGAGATCGCCGTCGCGCGGCAGGACATCCTGCTCGAGGCGGAGGTGGCGCGCGAGATGGCCGACCTGGCGCGACGGCAGGGACGCAACAGCCAGGTGCTGCAGCACCTCAACCGCGCGCATCGCCTCTTCTCGCAGTTGCGCGCGCGGCGCGACCTCGCGGACATCGACCGCCGCAACGGCCACCTCGAGGGCGATTTTCTCCAGGTCGCCCGACGCTGGGGCGAGTCGATCGAGGCGAAGGACCGGTACACGCAGGGACACTGCGTGCGCGTGGCGGATCTCGCGTGCGCCATCGCCGCGGACACGGGGCTGGAGGCGCAGGCACTCTTCTGGTTCCGCATCGGCGCGCTGCTGCACGACGTCGGCAAGCTCATGATTCCGGAAGAGGTGCTCAACAAGCCCGGCAAGCTGACTGACGAGGAGTGGCTGCTCATGCGCGGCCACACCACGGCGGGCGTGGAGATGCTGTCGGACATCGAGTTCCCGTGGGATGTGCTGCCGATCGTGCGGTCGCATCACGAGCGCTGGGACGGCAGGGGCTACCCGGAGGGACTGCAGGGCGAGGAGATCCCGCTGGTGGCCCGCATCCTCTGCATCGCGGACGTCTACGACGCGCTGACGTCGGTGCGCAGCTACAAGCGCGCGCTGACCCACGAGGAGGCACTGGAGATCATGCGCGGCGACGTCGGTACGATGTTCGACCCGACGCTCTTCGTCGCCTTCGAGCGCGTGGCGACGACATGGTCCGCGCGTGCCGGACGCGGCGCGGCGGCGGAAGACGTCGCGTCGGCCGAGCCGTCCGACGTGAGCCGGCCCGGAGCGCGCCCGGTCACCGCGGAGGTGGACGAGCTCACGCGGCTGCCGCTACGCCGCGCGTTCCGCGAGACCGCCGAGCGCGTGCTGGAGGCGCGGCGGACGACGGAACGGCCGGCGTCGCTCCTGGTCGTGGACATCGATCAACTCGACCTGGTCAACGACACGTTCGGTCACCTGCAGGGGGACGACGTGCTGCGTCTGGTGGCGGACGTGATTCGCGTCCAGCTGCAGCCGAGCGATCTCGTGGCGCGGTACTCGGGCGACGAGTTCGTGATCCTCCTGCCGGGAACGCAGCTCGAGAACGCGGTCGCCATCGGGGAGCGGCTGCGATCGGCTGTCGATCGCGCGCACTGCGTGCCGCGCGCCGGCGCGTCGGTGCACGTCACCGTCTCCATCGGCGCCGCGGCGGCACCGCTGCACGGCGAGACGCTGGACGCACTGTTCGCCGCCGCCGACGGGGCGTTGAACGCCTCGAAGAGTCGCGGCCGCAACGCGGTCACCGCGGCGAATGTCCACGCACCGGGATACGCTCCACTGCTGGCGCGGCAGGGCGCGGACACGTCATCCGGCTGACCCGGGACCGACCCGCGGTACTCCGGCGCGATCGGCGTACGGCGGGGGATGTGTCGCTCAGTCGGCGCGGTGGCGACGCAGATGGGCGGCGTCGGCGAGATGGGCCACGCTCAGCACCGTGAGGACGAGCAGCGCGCACGGGGTGACCGCGACCCACCACGCGCTCGCCAGGTATGGCACGCCGTCCTGGAGGATGCTTCCCCAACTGGCGTCCGGCGGACGGACGCCGAGTCCGAGGAACGAGAGTCCGGCTTCCACGGCCAGGATATCGGCGACGAGGAGGGCGCTTGCCGCGGCCACCGTGCCCGCGAGGTGGGGAATGACGTGGCGCGCCAGTATCCCCGCCGGCGACGCGCCGAGCGCGCGCGCCGCCGTGACGAACTGGCGCACCCGAAGCAGCCGGACCTGCACGAACACGAGCCGGCTCATCGTCGTCCAGCTGGTGGCGCCGAGCAGGATGGCGAGCGTGAGGGCGGACGGGTGCGGAAAGAAGAGCAGGGTCGCGAGCAGCACGATCTTCTGCGGGATGGCGCGGAGCACGTCCACGAGGCCCATCATCCCGTCGCCGAGCCAGTCGGGCAGCCATCCCGCGAGCATGCCCCACGCAGTGGCGACCGCCGTGGCCAGCGCGGCGCCCAGCAGTCCGATGCTCAGCGACGTGCGGGCTCCGTACAGGGCGCGGCTCAGCAGGTCGCGCGAGAACGGGTCCGTGCCCAGCGGGTGGGCACCGCTCGGCGGGGCGTTCTTCAGCAGCAGGAGGTCGAGCGGCACCGTGGGATCGTGGGGCGCCAGCCATGGCGCCGCCGCACCGGCGGCCGCCACCAGGCCCAGGATGCCGATCGCCGCCACCGTGCCGGCGGACCACCGACGGCGGCGTGGTGCCGCGCCGTGCACCCCGGTCACGTCGGCGCACCGTCGCGCACCCGCGGATCGAGCGCGAGCACGACGAGGTCGGCGAGCAGGGTGCCGAGTGCGATCACGGTGCCCACCACGATCACGGCACCAGCGACGAGCGGGTAGTCGCGCGCGGCCACGCCGCGCACGATCAGCGAGCCCATGCCCGGCCATGAGAACAGCATCTCGACGATGACGGTGCCGCCGGCGAGCACGGGGAGCATCGTGCCGATCAGCGCGACGGCACCGGGGAGCGTCGGCCGCATCGCGTGCCGCGCCCACACGGCCGCCGGGCTGGCACCCTTCGCGCGCGCCGTGCGCACGAAGTCCTCGCCGCCGATCTCGCGCATCGCGGACCGCTGCTGCCGGGCGAGCGCGGCGCCCCACGCCAGGGCGAGGGTGAGGGACGGAAGGGCGAGGTGCCACGCCAGGTCCCGCAGCCGGGCGCCCGGCCCGCCCATCAGCTCCACCAGCGGATCGGCCATCCCGCCCACCGGGAAGAGGCCCATCCGCAGCCCGAGCAGGGCAAGCAACGCGACGCCCACCACGACCTCGGGCAGCGCGTAGAGCAGGGTGAGCGCGTTGCCGAGGACCGCCGCCAGGCGATCGTGCGGACGCCAGCCCTGCAGCGTGCCCGCCGCGAGACCGACGATGATGGCGAGTCCGAGCCCCGCGCCCGACAGCACGAGCGTGGCCGGCAGCGCCTCGGCGAGCACCGCCGCCACCGGCCGCTGCTCCACGATCGACAGGCCGAGATCGCCGCGGGCCATGGCGGCGGAGTAGGCAGCCACCTGCGCCGGTAGCGGACGGTCCAGCCCGTGGCGCGCGCGCAGCTCGGCGCGCGCGGCGGCGCTCAGGCCCGGCTGCTCCGTGGAGGCGAGCAGTGGATCGCCTGGCGCGACGCGGAGCAGCACGAAGCTGGCGACGGTCGCGACGGCGACGATCGCCACGGCGTGGAGCAGGCGGCGGACGAGGAACGTGAGCATGGTGGGCAGGGGGGCGTCGAGTGACGGTCCGCGCGGACGGCGCGTCACACGCCAGGCGAGCGGAATCCTGGCGCGGGATCGACGGAATCTGCCACGACCGGCCGATACTCCCCACCAGCCTCGTTCCTCATCACCTCCCTGGATCATGCTGACCCCACACCCCTCCATGTCACGTATCCGCCGGCTGCCGCGGCAGCGCGCGACGCTGCTCCTCGCCGGTGCCCTCGCCGCCGCCGGCTGCGGACGGGCGGATGGCGAGGGCACCGCGGACGCGGACATGCGCGCGGCCACGGCCGGCGTGGTGATCGCGACCGCGGCTGACGCAGACGCGCTCGTCCCGCCGCTCGTCGCGACCACGGCAGGGAAGCAGGTGGTCGATCTGCTCTTCGACCATCTCGCCGCGCCGGCGACGGCTCCGGTGGAGACGGTGGGCGACGCCGGATTCCGGCCGGAGCTCGCCCGCCGGTGGACGTGGGCAGCCGACTCCCTCTCCATCGCCTTCGAGCTCGACCCGGAGGCGCGCTGGCACGACGGGCATCCGGTCACGGCGCCCGATGTGCGCTTCTCCTTCCATCTCTTCACCGACCCCGCCGTCGCGTCGACGCACGCGCGGAGCTTCGAGGGCATCGACTCGGTGACGGTGCGCGACGCGCGGACCGCCGTGGTGTGGTGGGCGCGGCGGCACCCCGAGCAGTTCTTCCAGGCGGCCTACAACCTGGCGGTCATGCCGCGCCACCTGCTCGACACCGTGCCGCGATCGCAACTGCTGGCCTCCGCGTTCGCGGCGCATCCGGTTGGCAGCGGTCGCTATCGCTTCGAACGGTGGGACCGGAAGCGGCAGCTCGTCCTCGTGGCGGACGGCGCGAACTACCGCGGACGGCCGCGCTTCGACCGCGTGATCTGGACGGTGGCGCCGGACCCCAACACGGCGACGATGGCGGTGCTCGCCGGCCAGGCCGACGTGCTCGAGGTGCTGCGTGGCGACGCGGTCGCGCGCGTCGCGCAGGTGCCGACGCTGCGAACGGTGGAGTACGGAAGCCTCGACTACGGCTACCTCGTGTTCAACCAGCGGCCGGCGCGGCCACGCGCGGCGCTGTTCGCCGATCGTGCGCTGCGCGTCGCCCTGTCGGCGGCGGTAGACCGCGCGGCGGTGGTGGAGAACGTCCTCGACTCGCTGGGCCGCGTCTCCCTGGGCCCGGTGACGCGCGCCGAGGCGACCGCCGACTCGACGCTCCGCCAGATCGCCTTCGACACGGTCGCGGCGGCTCGCGCCCTCGACGCGCTCGGCTGGCGGTGGGACGCGGCACGCGCCGTACGCGTGCGCGATGGCCGGCCGCTCGCGTTCTCGATCCTCGTGCCGGCGGCCAGCGGCACGCGCGCCAGGCTGGCGGTGCTGCTGCAGGCGCAGTTCAGCCGCATCGGCGCCCGGGTGGAGGTGGAGTCGGTGGAATCGGTCGCCTTCGCCAGCCGGCTGCGGCAGGGCGACTTCGATGCGGCGATCAACCTGTGGCGCAACGACCCGAGTCCGAGCACGCTCCGCCAGGC
>DATANT010000376.1:0-8469 GCA_036266115.1 Gemmatimonadaceae bacterium
CTCGGCGCGGGTGGAGCTCGCGACGGTGCTCGCCCAGACGGGGCGCTCCGCGACGTCGGGGCGCGGGCGAATTCGCGCGCGCAACGCGCTGGTCATGGTGCAGGTGGCGCTCGCGCTGACGCTCCTCACCGGGGCCGGGCTCATGGCGCGCAGCTTCGCGCACCTGCGGTCCGTGCACCCGGGCTTCGACGCGCCGGCCACGCTCACGTTCCGCGTGGCGCTGCCGAGCCGGGACTACGCGCAGCCGGGCACCGCCGCGCGCTTCCTGGTGAGCGCCGTGGACGGGATCGCGGCGTTGCCCGGGGTGAGCGCGGTGGGCGTGGTCACCAAGCTTCCGCTCGATGCCGAGGCCCGTCGCGACAGCGCGCTCTGGGTGGAGGATCGGCCGCTGCCCGCTGGGGGCATGCCCAACATCCACCAGGTCGCGTTCGCAACCCCGGACTACTTCCGCGCTCTCGGAATTCCGCTCATCCAGGGGCGCGCCTTCGAGCCACCGGATGCGTCGCGCATGCGTCGCGAGGTGATCGTGAGCCGGGCGCTCGCCGCGCGCTACTGGACCGACGGTCGCGCGGTGGGCCGGCGTGTGCGCATGGCCCCCACGGGCCCCTGGTACACCGTGGTCGGCGTCACCGGGGACGTGCGCGGCACCGGGCTCGATCAGCCGCCGGACGAGATGGTCTACCTGCCCATCGTCGTCGCGCTCGGCGATCCGGCCGGCGCGCTCTGGACGCCGCGCGAGGTGGCGGTCGTGGTGCGCAGCGTGGTGCCCGGCGTGTTGCCCGACGCGGGCGCGGTGGCGCCACTGGCCGCGCGTGCCGAAGCCGTGGTGCGCGCGCTGGACGCCGCGATCCCGGTGTACCGGGTGCGCGCGATGACCGACATCGTGGCGGAGGCCACGTCGCGCACGACGTTCACGCTCCTGCTGCTCGGCGCGGCGTCGGCCGTCGCGCTGGCGCTCGGCGCCGTGGGGATCTACGGCGTGATCTCGTACGTGGTGAGCCTGCGCACGCGCGAGATCGCGATCCGTCTCGCGCTCGGCGCTCGGCCCACGGACGTGCGGCGGATGATCTCGCGGCAGGCGCTCGCCACCACGGCGCTCGGCATCGTGCTCGGCGTCGCCGGCGCGGCGGCGCTCACGCGCGTGCTGAGCGCGCTGCTGTTCGGGGTCGGCCCCACGGACCCGGTCGCGCTGGGTGGGGCCGCGGCGCTGTTGCTGGTGGTGGCCGTGGCGGCGAGCTGGTTGCCGGCGCACCGCGCCGCGCGCGTGGCGCCGGCGCGGGCGCTCAGGGCCGAGTAGCCCGCGCGCCGCCCACCACTCACACGGGCGGTATCATCAACTGCACCTCGTCGCCCGCGCTCACCGTGATGTCGTTGGTCACCGGCAGCCGGTCGGCGCCGATGGGGTCGGCTATGAAACGCAGCTGCGTGGCGCCGAAGATCAGGTTGGACGGGATCGTGAACGTCGACTTGCGGTTGCCCGACGCCATGCCCAGCCGCACGCGCTGGCCGCTCCGCAGCACGAAGATGTTCATGTCCAGATAGCTCTGGTTGTCCACCGTGAGCGTGGTGCGCTCCACCGGGCCCTGCTGCTCGGTGCCCGCCTCCGCGCCGCCGCTCTTGCAGCCGGCAGCGAGAAGGGTGCAGGCGGCGAGCATGGCGGTGGCGGCTCGGAGGACGAATCGCATGGCGAGCTCCGTCTGAATGAAAGATGAGGCCGGACGAGGTCGGGATGCATGGGGAGTGCCGCCCCCTCGACGGCACGCCGCGCGGGGCCACCGGTTCCCGACTCCTCGCCGAACCCTTATCCTCCGAGCGCCATGCCGCCACCCCCCACCCCCATCTCCGCTCCCATCTCCGCGCCCGCCACCCTCCGCGCGCTGCTCTCCGGCCTCGTGGACTACGCCGGCCTCTTTCCGCCGGCGGAGCTCGCCATGCAGGACGCCGTGGCCCACTACGCCACGTACCGCGCTCATCCGGATGCGTGGACGCTCGGCCGGTTCGTGGTGCCGGTGTCTCGGCTGGACGAGCTCGTGGCGTGCGCCGCCGAGCTGCTCCCGGCCGACGGAGAGGAGCCATGGCACCTGAGCGTGCTGGGCGGCGCCGATCCCGTGGCCGACGCGGCGTGTGTCGCCCGGTTCGGCCGCACCCATGCCGGCCGCGTGGTGGTGGATGCGGTGGAGGCGCGCGCCGCGTCGGCGGATGACGTCGCCCGGCTGGCCGCCGCGTGGCCGGCCCCGCTGGCGCTGTACGTGGAGCTGCCCCTGGACCCGGATCCCGCGCCGCTGGTGCGCGTGGTGCACGCCCTCGGCCGGCGCGCCAAGATGCGCACCGGCGGCGTCACCGCCAGCGCGATACCGGCCCCCGCGCTCGTGGCGCGGTTCATCGCCGAGTGCACCGTGGCCGGCGTGCCGTTCAAGGCCACGGCCGGGCTGCACCACCCCGTGCGCGGCGACCACCGGCTCACCTACCACGCCGGCAGCCCCACCGCCACCATGCACGGCTTTCTGAACGTGTGGATGGCCGCCGCGCTGGTGCACGAGCGGTTGCACCACCTGCGCGCCGCCGATTCCAACGCCGATGCCGTGCACGCCGCCGTGGCCCTGGCCACCGACGTGCTCTCGGACACCGATCCCGCATCGTTCGGCTTCGACGCCGCCGCGGCCCGCTGGCGCGACCACCGCGTGTCGCTGGCCACGCTCGACGCCGTGCGCGATGGCGGGGCCATCGCCTTCGGCTCCTGCTCCTTCCGCGAGCCGCTGGACGACCTGCGCGTGCTCGCCCTGCTCTGACCGCGCGCCGCGCGCTCTCTCCACCCCTGCCGCCACCACCGTGAACGAGACGCACGCCCCCGAGCTCGAGAGCTGGGTCGCATCGGCCAACGCGCCCGACGCCGACTTCCCGATCCAGAACCTGCCCTTCGGCGTCTTTCGTCGGCGCGGCACGCGCGACCTGCCGCGCGTGGGGGTGGCGATCGGCGACCAGCTGCTCGACGTGGCGGCGGCCCGCGACCTGGACCTGCTGGGCGGCGATGCCGCGGCGGCCGCCGAGCGCTGCCGGCTGCCGGCGCTCAACGGCCTCATGGCGCTGGGCCCGCGGCACTGGAGCGCGCTGCGCCTGGCGCTGAGCCGGCTCCTGCGCGCCGGCGCCCCCGGGGCGGGCGATCCCGCGCTGGCGGCGAGTGTCCTCGTGCCCCTGGCCGGCGTGGAGCTGCTGCTGCCGGCCGACGTGGGCGACTACACCGACTTCTACGCGTCGGTGCACCACGCCACCCGCGTGGGGGCGCTGTTCCGCCCGGACAATCCGCTGCTGCCCAACTACAAGCACGTGCCCATCGGCTACCACGGCCGTGCGTCCAGCCTGGTGGCCAGCGGCACGCCCGTGCGTCGCCCGCGCGGCCAGACGAAGGCGCCCGATGCCGCCGCGCCGTCGTTCGGCCCCAGCCGCCTGCTGGACTACGAGCTGGAGGTGGGCGCCTTCGTGGGCCCCGGCAATGCGCTGGGCCACCCGATCCCCATCGACGAGGCCGAGCAGCACCTCTTCGGGCTGTGCCTGGTGAACGACTGGTCGGCGCGCGATCTCCAGGCGTGGGAGTACCAGCCACTCGGTCCCTTTCTGGCCAAGAGCTTCGCCACCACGCTGAGCCCCTGGGTGGTGACCATGGAGGCGCTGGCGCCCTTCCGTGCGCCGCTCGCGCCGCGCGCCGAGGGCGATCCCGAGCCGCTGCCGTACCTGCGCGCCGCGCGCGAGGATGGCGGCGTGGCGCTCACCCTGGAGGTGTGGCTGCGCACGCGGCGCATGCGCGAGGCCGGCGAGCCGGCCGTGCGGCTCACCCGCGGCGGCCTCACCGACATGTACTGGACCATGGCCCAGATGCTCACCCACCACGCCAGCAACGGCTGCAACCTGCGCCCGGGCGACCTGCTGGCCAGCGGCACCGTGTCGGGCCCGTCGCCAGACTCCTGCGGCTGCCTGCTGGAGCTCACCCGGCGCGGCGCCGAGCCGCTGACGCTGCCCAACGGTGAGACGCGGAGCTTCCTGCTGGACGGCGACGAGGTGACCCTGCGCGGCAGCTGCGAGCGCGCCGGCGCCCGGCGCATCGGCTTCGGGGAGTGCGCGGGGGAGGTGGTGGCGGCGGTGGAGGAGGGGACGCAGCGGTAGGCACGGAGGTCGGGCGCCTCGGGGTTGCACCGGCTCGTTCGCCCATCGGCTCGTCGGATGCCTCGGGAAAACCGTGGCGCCGCGTGCGGGAGTGACGTATGGTGGACTGCCAAAGAGTGGCCGGCACTCTCGAGAGCCCGCCGCGCTCGCCAGATCGCGACCCGACTCTCCACGCCGGCGGAATCCCGTTCCGTGGAGGATGCTTCGATGCGTACCGTCCTGCTATTCGCGGCGCTCTCGCTCCTGCCCCCTGGCTCCGCCGTCGCACAATACACGGCGCCCGCCGCCCGCGATACGACCCACGCGGCGAACGTGATACTCGTCGACGCGCTCACCTGGGGGCCGGCACCCGCGGCGCTCCCGGCTGGGGCGCAGTTCGCGGTCATCGATGGCGACCCGTCGCAGTCGGGCCCGTACACCATCCGCCTCCGGATGCCGGATGGATACCGGATCCCACCCCACTCCCACCCGACCGCCGAGTACGTGACGGTGCTGAGTGGCGCGCTCGCGCTCGGCACGGGCGACCGCGTGGACGAGGCCGGGATGAAGACGCTGCCGGCCGGCTCGTTCGGGGGATTGCCCGCCGAGATGCACCACTACGTGATCGCGAAGGGAGAGACCGTCGTGCAGGTGCACGGCGCCGGCCCATTCACCATCGTCTACGTGAACAAGGCCGACGACCCGCGCCAGAAAACCGGTATGCACTGACGCCATGCGTTGACGGTATGCGCTGACGGCGTGCGCTGACGGCCGCGCACGCCCCACGGCCTCCGGGTGGCATCATGGGCGAGGCCGCCTCGTGCCGGCGCGCATAGTGCATCGATCTGCTCTGCGGCACTCGCCTGCGCCGGGCGATGAGGCTTCGGCGCGTTCTCGCACCGGAGCTGTCCAGATGCCCTCCCTTCTCGACTCGGTTGCCGGCCTCCTGAGCCCGCAGCTCGTCTCGCAGGTCGCCGACCGCCTGGGCGAGCCCGTGACGAACGTCTCGCGCGGCCTGCAGGCCTCGGTCACCACCATCCTCGCCGCGCTCGGCGGCCGCTCCGACGACGGCGCCCTGATGCGCAACGTGTCCGGCATGGCGAGCCGGTTCTCTTCGGACCCCTCCGCCATCTCGCCGGCCACGCTGCTCGATCCGTCCACCACGGCGCCCGATTCCCCTGCGTCCACCGCCGGGCTGCTCTCGTCGGTGCTGGGCGGGGGCGCCGTGGACACCGTGGGCGACGCGATCGCCCGATTCGCCGGGCTGCGCGACGACTCCGCGCGCTCGCTCCTCGGCATGGCCATGCCGCTCGCGCTCTCCGTGCTCGGCCGTCAGGCCCGCGACGAGGGGCTGGATGAATCCGGCGTGGCCGGCGTGCTCCGCACGCAGCGGGGCACCCTGCTGGCCGCGCTGCCGCCCGGCATCGGCGCGGCGCTCGGCGGCACCAAGGGTTTCGCGGGCGACACCGAGGCGGCCGCGGCCGCCTGGGCCGCGCGGCTGGCCGGCGAGCCGGGGGCCGCGGACGAGACCCGACGCCCGATCCTGGGCCCGGTGCTGGAACGGGCGGAGCGACGGGCGGCGCGACGGCGGCGGCTGATCCCGATCATGCTCACGCTCGTGGTGCTGGGGCTGGTGGCCTTCTGGGCGGTGCGGAACCGGATGTACCAGCCCACGGTGGCCGCGAGCGGTCTGAAGACGGGCACGGCGGCCGGCGCGGTGGGCGCCCCCGTGGGCGATTCCGCCGGCCCGGGCGGCATGGTGCGCGTCACGCTCCCCGGCGGCGTGGCCATGGAAGTCGCGCCCACCAGCATCGAGGCGCGCCTCATCCGCTTCATCCAGGACTCCTCGGCCATGGTGAACGACACCACCTGGTTCGACTTCGACCGGCTGCTGTTCGAGACCGGATCGGCCACGCTCACGCCCGATTCGGAGGAGCAGCTGCGGTTCGTCGCGCAGATCCTGAAGGCGTACCCCAACGTGCGGGCGCGCATCGGCGGCTACACCGACAACTCGGGCGACGCGAGCGCCAACGTGAAGCTCTCCCAGGCGCGCGCCGAGACGGTGATGAAGGAGCTGGTGGGCCAGGGCATCGCGGCCAACCGGCTGGACGCCCGTGGCTACGGCGCCGAGCATCCCGTGGCCGACAACTCCACCGAGGAGGGGCGCGCGCGCAACCGGCGCATCTCGCTGCTGGTGACGGCGAAGTGAACGAGCCAGGGTACGGGAGAGAGAAGTCGGGACGCAGGGAACAGGTCTCCTGACCTCTGGCCTGGTCGTTAGCTTTACGGAGTGCAGGGAGCCCGCGCGCCGGAGCGCGGCCCGCTCACCCATACCCAGCCATGCGTCACAAGAACAAGAATCTCATCGTCGTGGGCGACCGCGTGCTCGTGAAGCTCGAGGAGGGCGAGGAGCGCACCAAGGTGGGGCTGTACCTGCCGCCGTCGGCCGTGGACAACCAGGCGGTGCAGGGCGGCGAGATCGTGGCCACCGGCCCCGGCACGCCGATGCCCGAGATTGGCGAGCACTCCGACGAGCCGTGGCGCATGACGGGGCCGCGCGACGCGCGCTTCGTGCCCATGCAGGCGCGGGCCGGCGACTACGCGCTCTTCTTCCGCAAGGCGGCGGTGGAGATCACGTTCGACCAGGAACGGTATCTGGTGGTGCCGCAGGCGGCGATCCTCGCCCTGGTGCGCGAGGATGAGCGCCGCGGCCGGCGTCCGGCCGACGACGACGACGACGAGTACTGAGCGCCGCTCGGGAGCCGGGGGCCGCGTGCCGGCGTCCGGGCACCTCGCCGCGCGATGGGGTATGATGCAGGTTGGACGGCGGGGCGGCGGGAGGGAGAGGGGGATGACGGGTGCGGGCGGGCGATGACGCGTTCGGGCGCGCGGAACGGTACCCTCGTTGTTGGGGGGGGGGGCCCCCGCGCGCCGCTCGCCACCGCGCCCCGACCCCGGCCCGCCCGTCCCACTCGACGCTCCACCCGATGCTCGACCCGACGCTCGACGCTCAACGCTCAACTGAGGACTTCTCCATGTACGATGAACGCCTCGTCGCGCCCATGCGCGCTGAACTCACCCGCCTCGGCATCGAGGAGCTGCGCACGGCCGAAGCGGTGGACGCCAAGCTGGCGAACGACTCCGGCACCACGCTGGTGGTGGTGAACTCGGTGTGCGGCTGCGCCGCCCGCAACGCGCGCCCCGCCGTGGCCGACGCCATCACCAACGAGCGCCGGCCCGACTCGCTCACCACCGTCTTCGCCGGCCAGGACGTGGACGCGGTGGCGCGCGCGCGCGAGTACTTCGCCGGCTACCGGCCGTCGTCCCCGTCCATCGCGCTGCTCAAGGACGGCGACGTGGTCTTCATGCTGGAGCGCCACCAGATCGAGGGGCGCAGCGCGCAGGACATCGCCGTCGACCTGCGCGGCGCGTTCGATCGCTACTGCGGCGAGGCGCAGCCGGCCGGCGCCTGAGCGCCCGGCTCCGGCGCGCAGGCGCGCGAGCGCGCCTGCGCGAGCAGTGCCCGCAGCGTATCCGCGGGTAGCGATTCCAGGGTGGTGAGCGCGCGGCGCTGCACGAAGTGCAGCGCCGCGTTGCCGTTCGCGAGCGCGGCCAGCCACACGCCCTCGCCCGGCTCCACGCGCGCGCGCCACTCCGCGCCACCAGCGTCGCGAAAGCGCCGCGTGCCGGCGTCCGCGTCCAGCCCCAGCTCCGCGCGCACGGTCGCCAGCCCGCGCGCCGTGAGCCGCACGTTGCCCACCAGCAGCGTGTCGCCGCGCGCGGTGAAGGTGAGCGCGCGGCCGGTATCCGGCCGCGTGAGGCGCTGCTCCACCAGGTGCAGGGTGCGGGCCTCCAGCCGCTCGCGCGCCGTGCGCGTGCGCAGCGTGTCGTCGCCCGGCAGCACGAACGCGCGCCGGCCGGCGGCCAGCCGGCGCAGCAGCGCGAGGTCGGCGGCCCGCTCCACCTCCTCGGACTCCGGCACCTCGCCCAGGACATCCGTGCTGTCGGTGGCCACCGCCGCCGGAGGCTCGGGCTCGCGGTATGCTGGCTCGCGCACGGCCCCCGCGAACGCGCCGGCCGCCAGCGCGGCGATCACCATGGAGACGCCGAGGGGCACGAGCGGTGCCAGCGACTTCGGCGCCTGCAGCGGCGTGCGAAGCTCCGTGCCGTCGCGTACCAGCGACGCCAGGAACTCGCGGCCGGCGGGCGTCACCCGGCGGATCACCTCGGGAGGCAGTTGGGGTGCGGGGGGCAGCGGCGGACGGGCCGGCGGCGCCGCCGCCTCCACGTACCCCTGATGCAGCAGCCATTGCAGCGCGGTGTCCAGCTCGC
>DATANT010000377.1:0-2725 GCA_036266115.1 Gemmatimonadaceae bacterium
GACAGCCGGTACTGGGGGTACCTTCCCGCTGCCAACCTACTCGGTCGTCACGTGGCCGGCGTCGACGCGGCGTCCCGCAGCGGGCGGAGTACGCCGTGAACGCGCTGGCGGTCTAACGAGGCGTTGCAGCTGACAAGGGCGCGATGGAAGCGGGCGCTCCGCGCCCGCATGGTATTGGATGCCCTTGCAGCTGAACTTGGGCGTTAGATGGCAACAGACTTTGTCTCGAGGTTTGCAATGAGGGTCGTTGGGCTCCGCGTGGCGTTCGTACTTCTTGCCACACTCGCAGTCTCGCGCGCGGCGCCGGCGCAGGAGTTTTTGCCCAGCGCCTGCGGCGCCGATCAGAGCCAACCCGCGCTGAATGACTGCGCGTGGCGTCGCTACCAGGCCGCTGACGCGGAGCTGAACCGCGTGTACCGCGTCGTGCTGGCCGCGGACACCGGCGCCGTGGCCGCCGCACTCCGCGCGGCGCAACGGGCGTGGGTGCGCTTCCGCGACGCGCAGTGCGCCTATGTGGCGGCAACCTACGACGGCGGCAGCATGCAGCCCATGCAGCAGGGCGCCTGCCTGGAGGAGGTCACTCGCGCGCGGATCGGGCAACTGCGCGCCGCGCAGCAATCCCACGCGTCCTTGCGCCTGCCACCTAACGAAGCGCTGCAGCAGACGAGCGGGGTAAGGATGGCGGCGGCTACGCCGCCGCGTTCTATTTGATCCGCTCGCAGCTGAGCTTGAGCGTTAGGTCACACCCACCCTCCAGCGTAGGGCACGCGTGTCGCACTCGACCCTCGTCATCATTCGCTGGGGCCTGCTGGCGGCTGCCGCGCTCAGCGTCCTGCAGGCCACGCTACTCCAGGCGGCATTCCAGCGCTGGATCTTTCAGCCCTGGTTGATGTTGAACGAGCGGGCCGGCGCCCGGGTGCCGCTGATCGTCCGCAGCGCGCGGATGCACCGGACGTGGCCCCTGTTCATGGCGTTTCTGTTCCTTGCCCTGTGGTGGTACCTCGGCACGCCCGACGGCGTCGCGTTCTTCAGCCGTGCGGCGCGGTAGTCGGCGCGCGTGCGGCGTGTGACCTAACGAATCGTTGAAGCTGACGTGGCCCGTCACGCATAATGGTGGAGCGCCCGCCGTCGCCCTCGAGCGGAGCAACCTCCATTACGCCGGCGAGCGTCGGCCACGCAGCTTAACTCGAGCGCTGACGTATCCCCACGAATGCGCGGGGCAAGTGGGGACGCTACTATGGGTTAGGGGCTGCACATGCACGCTGCGTCATGATCTACTGGAGGTTGCGAGGCCATCCAGCGAGATCAGAGGAGCACAGCATGCACGCCAGCCCCATTGTGCCGCTGCTGCACCGGTGGCTGCAGCGGGCGTGCCCGGCGGTTCATGCAGCCCGGGCGACCGCCGTCGTCACCGTCGTCGAGGCGTTGGTCCTCGGCGCGAAGTTGGCGCTCACCCCCCTCGGGCGCAACCTCCGCAGCGCGGCGTTCGCCAAGCACAGCATCAAGCGCGTCGACCGCCTCCTCGGCAATCGTCACCTGCACGCGGAGCGGGCCGACCTCTATCGCGCCATGGCGCACGGGCTGCTCGCGGCGACGCCGCGGCCGGTCCTGCTCATCGACTGGGCGGACTGCGGGCCAGGGCACCGATGGCTGCTGCTGCGCGCGGCGGTGCCCCTCGGCGGGCGCGCGGTGCCGATCTATGAGGAGGTCCACCCCCTGCGACGCTACAACAGCCCGCGCACGCACCGCCGCTTCCTCGCGCACCTCCGCGCGGTGCTGCCCACGGGGTGCGCCCCGGTCCTCATCACCGATGCCGGGTTCCGCGGGCCGTGGTTCCGGGAGGTCGAGCGGTACGGGTGGCACTGGATCGGGCGCGTGCGCAACCAGGTCAAGTACCGCCTGGAGCCGGGTGCCCGCGAGGCGTGGGCCGCCACGAAGGCGTTGTATGCGAGCGCGACGCCGACGCCGCGGCACGTCGGACGCGCCCTGCTCTCCCGGCGGCAGTCGTACGCGTGCGAGTTGTACCTGGTGCGGCAGTACCGCCGCGGCCCGGGCCGGCCGCGCACGGCGCACGGCCGCCACTCCACGGCACGCCGCTGCCGCCAGTTGCACAAGGACCCGTGGCTGCTCGCGACGTCGCTCCCGCACACCGGCGGCGCGGCCCGGCGGGTCGTGAAGCTCTACGCGCTGCGGATGAAGATCGAGGCGGGCATCCGCGAGACGAAGGACGCGCGCTGGGGCTTCGCCCTGCGCTACGCGCGCAGCCGCCGGGCGGAGCGCCTGGAGGTCTTGCTGCTCCTGGCGGCGCTGGGGGCGCTCACCTGCTGGCTCGCCGGGCTCGCCGCCGAAGCCCACCAGTGGGGGCGGCACTTCCAGGTGAACACCGTGCGCCGCCGGGCCGTGTTGTCGACGGTCTTCGTGGGCCGGCAGCTTCTGACCAGCATGCGCTTCCACCCCTCCTGTGCCGAGCTACGACACGGACTCAAACAGCTCCCGGCCCTTGTCGCGCGCTGCGCGACCGTAGCATGATTTCGTGGGGATTCTTCAGCGCCCAAGTTCAGCTGCAACGGAATGCAATCATCGCCGAGGCGGAGCCGAGGCAGTCCGCAGCCCCGTTGTCAGCTGCAACGTCACGTTAGACGACCGACACTTCAGTCTTAAACTCACCAAAGAGACGTACGACCAAATCATCGAAGCCGGCAACGTGCTGAAACCGTGCTTTTGG
>DATANT010000378.1:0-4090 GCA_036266115.1 Gemmatimonadaceae bacterium
CTCCTGGATCTGGGCGGGGCGCCCATGCTGCAGCGCGTCGTCGAGCGGGCGCAGCGCGCGCATGGCGTGGACGCGGTGCTCATCGCGACGTCGGACGAGCCGTCGGACGACGCGGTCGCCGCCCTCGGCGCCTCGATCGGCGTGCCGGTGGTGCGCGGCAGTGAACGGGATGTGCTGTCGCGGTACTGCGAGGCGGCGGCGTTCAGTGATGCGACGGTCGTGGTGCGCATCACGGCCGACTGCCCGCTGCTCGATCCGGCCGTCGTGGCTCAGGTGATCGCCGCGTTCCGGTCCACGCCCTGCGACTACGCGTCCAATCTGGAGCCGCCCACCTTTCCCGATGGGCTGGACGTGGAGGTGGTCACGCGCGAGGCGCTCGAGCGGGCCGCACGCGACGCCACGCTGCGATCGGAGCGCGAGCACGTGACGCTCCACATTCGCAACCATCCGGAGCGCTATCGCCGCCGGTCGGTGAGCCGGACCCCCGACCTCTCGCATCTCCGCTGGACCGTGGACGAGCCGGCAGACCTGGAGTTCGTCCGCGCGGTGTACGCCGCGCTCCCGCACCCCACGGCGGGCACCGAGGCGGTACTCGCGGTGCTCGCGGATCACCCGGAGCTCAGCACGCTCAACGCCGGCCTCCCGCGCAATGCCGGGCTGGCACACTCGCTCGCTCACGACGGAGCCGCCTGATGTCCACCAGCACGCCGCGCCCCGCGACCGGCGTACCCGCCTTGCAGGCGCCCGTGGCCGGAACCCTGAACGGCAGCGGCCAGCGGTTGTATCGTCGGGCGCGCGAGCTCATGCCCGGCGGCACGCAGCTGCTCTCCAAGCGCCCGGAGATGTTCCTGCCCGAGCACTGGCCGGCCTACTACTCCCGCGCCGCCGGTGCCCTGGTGTGGGACCTGGACGGGGTGGAGTACCTCGACATGAGCTACGCCGGCATCGGCTCGTGCATCCTGGGCTACGCCGATCGCGTGGTGGACCGCGCCGTGTGCGACGCGGTGGCGCAGGGCACGATGTGCACGCTCAACTGTCCGGAGGAGGTGGTGCTGGCGGAGCTGCTGCTCGAGCTGCACCCGTGGGCCGAGCGCGTGCGCTACGCCCGGTCGGGCGGTGAGGCGATGGCGGTGGCGATCCGCATCGCGCGCGCGGCCACGGGCCGCGACGGCATCGCCTTCTGTGGCTATCACGGGTGGAGCGACTGGTACCTGGCGGCCAACCTGGCGGAGCAATCGCAGTTGGATGGTCACCTGCTGCCCGGGCTCGCGCCGGCCGGCGTGCCGCGCGGGCTCGCCGGCACCATGCATCCGTTCCACTACAACCGACTGGACCAGCTCGACGCCATCATCGCCGAGCACGGGGGCACGCTCGCGGCCATCGTCATGGAGCCGGTGCGCGGGCACGATCCCGAGCCCGGCTTCCTGGAAGGCGTGCGCGAGCGCGCCACGCGGGCCGGCGCGGTGCTCGTGTTCGACGAGATCACCTCCGGTTGGCGGCTCACCACCGGCGGCGCGCACCTGGTGTACGGCGTGGCACCGGACGTCGCGGTGTTCGCCAAGGGGATGAGCAACGGCTATCCCATGGCCGCGATCATCGGCATCGCGCCGGTGATGGAAGCGGCGCAGTCGAGCTTCATCAGCAGCACCTTCTGGACGGAGCGCATCGGACCCACCGCCGCGCTGGCCACCCTCCAGCGGCATCTGCAGGACGACGTGGCCAGCCATCTGATCGCCATGGGCCGCATGGTGCAGGACGGGTGGCGCATGCTCGGCGAACGCTGGGGGCTGCCGATGGACATCGGCGGTATCGCGCCCCTGGGCCACTTCTCCTTCGGGCTGGAGAACGGGCAGGCCATGCGCACGCTGTTCACGCAGCTCATGCTGGAGCGCGGCATCCTGGCCACCGGGGCATTCTACGCCATGCATGCCCACCAGCCGGCGCATGTGGAGCGCTACCTGGCAGAGGCGGACGACGCCTTCGCCATTCTCGCGCGGGCCGTCGCGGAAGGTAGCGTGGAGCAGCGCCTGCACGGCCCGGTGGCACACTCCGGCTTCCGGCGGCTCACGTGACCCGAGCGCCGCTGCTGCTGGTGCGCGCCGACGCGGGACGCGCGATCGGCACCGGTCACGTGATGCGCGGACTGGCGTTGGCGCAGGCGTGGCAGGATGCGGGCGGCGAGGCGCGCTTCGCGCTCGCCCCGCACGCCGAGCCGATGGCCGCGCGCCTGGCCGCGGAGGGCATGACGGTGATGCCCGTGCGCGGCGGCGGCAGTGCGGACGACGCGGCCGACACCACGGAGCTCGCGCGGCGGTTGGGCGCGCACTGGGTGGCGGTGGACGGCTACGGCTTTGGCCACCGCTACCAGGCGGAGCTGCGACGGAGCGGCGCCGGCGTGCTGTGCGTGGACGACGGCGCGCGCGTGGACGGCTATGCGGCCGACGTGATCCTCGATCAGACGCTCGACGCCGACCCGGCTGCTTACGCGCACGCGCCACCCGGCACGCGCCTGCTGCTCGGCACGGAGTACGCGCTGCTGCGGCGCGAGTTCCGCCAGTGGGCGAAGCCGGCGCGCGTCGAGCCGGCGGTGGCCACCCGGGTGCTCGTCACCGTGGGCGGCAGCGATCCCCTGAACGCCAGCAGCGCGCTCCTCCGGGCGCTCGCCACGCTCGGCCGGCCGGGGCTCGAGGTACGCGTGGTGGTGGGCCCGGCCAACCCGTGGCTCGTGGAGCTCCAGTCCCTTGCCGCGGCGCTCCCGCTGGCCGTGTCGCTGTGCACCGCCGTGACCGACATGCCGGGGCTCATGAGCTGGGCGCACCTCGCGCTTACCGGTGCCGGCACGACGTGCTGGGAGCTGTTGCGCATGGGCGTGCCGATGCTCACGGTCACGGTGGCGGACAACCAGGACGGCATCGCCGCGGCGCTCGCCGCCGCCGGCGCCGCGCTGCACCTCGGCGGGCACGCGGCACTGGGGAGCGGCGACGGCGCGTCCCGTGCGGCCGAGCGGATCGCGCTCGTGCTGGACGACGTCACGCTCCGGCAGCGGCTCGCCGAGCGCGGGCGCTCGCTCGTGGACGGCCACGGGGCCGAGCGCGTGGTGGAGCATCTGACCTCGGCACTGGTGGACACGCGATGAGCGCCGCCCCTCTGGTGGTCTTCGCGAACAATCGCGTGGGGTGGTGGGTCACGCGCTACCTGCGCGAGCGCGGGGAGGAGATCGCGGCGGTCGTGGTGCATCCACGGCATCGCCAGCGCTTCGGCGACGAGATCATGCTCGCGGCCGGCGTGCCGGCGTCTCGCGTGATCGATGGCGCTCGCCTGCGCGAGCCGGCGACGGTGGAGCGGCTGGCCGCGCTCGAGCCGCGTTACGGTGTGTCCGCGCTCTTCGGCTACATCCTGCGCCCCGAGCTGCTCGCGCTCTTTGCCGGTGGCTGCGTGAACGTGCACCCGTCGTACCTGCCGTTTGGCCGCGGAGCCAATCCCAACGTCTGGAGCATTCTCGAGGGCACGCCGGCGGGCGCCACGGTGCACTGGGTGGACGCGGGAGTGGATACGGGCGACATCGTGGCCCGTCGGCGCGTCGCCGTGCGGCCGGACGACACCGGCGAGACGCTCTATCGCCGCCTGGAAGTGGCGTGCGCCGAGCTGTTCGAGCAGACGTGGCCCATGATCCGCACCGGCTGCGCGCCACGCCTGCCGCAGCAGGCGGACGAGGGCACGTCGCACCGCCTGGCCGAGCTGGCCGCGGTGGACGCGATCGACCTGGACCGCCAGTACACCGGGCGTGAGCTGCTGGACATCCTGCGCGCGCGAACGTTCCCGCCCTACAAGGGCGCGTACTACGAAGTGGACGGGCGGCGCATCTACGTCCGCGTGGCCCTCAGCCCCGACGATCCCTCCGATCTGGAGATCATCTCATGACCACGACGCCGCTCGCGATGACCACGTCACCGTTCGCGGTGGAGCGGTTCACGCGCGCCGATCTGGACGCGGCGCTGCGCATGGTGGGCATCGGCACCGGCGACCTGCTGTACGTGCAGGTGTGCGCCGACACGCTCGGCCCGAGCGAGGCAGGGCCGGCGCCCGAGGC
>DATANT010000379.1:0-2846 GCA_036266115.1 Gemmatimonadaceae bacterium
GCGGAGGCCGCGAACGGCGCGCGCACGTCCACCTCGGCGGCGCCCAGGGGGTAGAGCTCGCGCGCGAAGCCCACGAACGCGGCCATGGTCTGCGACGACACGCGCCCCGCGTTGGCGACGCCGCCGAACGCCACCGGCACGAGGCGCAGCCGCAGCGGCGGCACGGCGCGCACGGACACGGCCACCAGCCCGCCGTCCCGCGGCCACCGATTGTCCTGCTCCGTCTCCTCGCCAATGGCGTTGTCCGGATCCACGTCGGCCGTGATCTGCAGTCCGGGCTGCACGAGCGCGGCCGGCACCACCACGTTCATCGTGTTCCGGAGCGGGAAGTCGGAGAGCTGCGTGGGCACGGTGCCGCTGGAGCTCGCGACGGTGCTGGACTCGAGCAGCACGCCATCGCGGTAGTATCGTACGCGCAGCTGGGGAAACCGCGCGCCGTCCGCGCCGGCGAGCACGAAGACGCGCAGCAGCGCGTCGCGGCCGGCCACGAGCGGCACGCGGGTGTCCGGGGTCTGCACGCTCTGCACGAACGTGAGGCGCGCGATGGAGAAGTTGCCGGCGGCGCGCGGCGCGTACGACACCGACACGCTGAGTTCGCGCGCGCGGTCCACGAACACGCTCTCGGCGGCGGGGCTGGCCTGGTAGGTGACGTCGCCCACCACCACGTCGGCCGCGCGGACCAGATACCCCCCCGGCGCCAGCGGCGACAGCGTGACGCCGCTCGTGATCGAACGCTCGAAACCGCCGGGCCCGGAGACCGTCAGCGCCGCGCTCACGCGGGCCGGTAGTCCGCGCACGTCCACCACGAGCCGGGCGCTGCCGGGCGCGGTAGGATCGTCGTGGCAGCTCGACGCCGCGGCGAGCGCGGCGACGAGGAGCGCGGTGCGCCAGGGACGGCGGGGGGAGCGAGCCGGAGACTGGATCATGCGAGGTCCGACCAATGTCGCACTCGGCTGCCGATCCGGGAACAGAGACGGGTCGGCAGCACCATACCCCGCTGCGGCGCCGTTGTTTGACCGTGGCTTCCGGCGCCGAGGCGCTCCTCTCCCGCTCGGCACTCGTCCGTTGGCGGGTCGCCGGGCTCGGCCGGGCAACGGGTTCACGCCTCCGCATGGTGCACGCTCCTTGCGCATCCAGCCCACTCGGAGAATCGACGCGCCGAGGAGGCACGGGCGTGACTCCCCACCGACGAGACCGGAGGATACGATGATGGCACATGGACGAGCGAGCGCGGTCGCGACGATGCTGGCCGTGAGCATCGGCATTACGGCGTGCGGCGGGAACAAGAGCGACAGGTCGATGTCCGACACCACCGGCGGGGTGCCGGCCGCCGCCCGTATGGATTCCATGGCGATGGGCGCCACCGACAGCATGGCCGCCCCCACGACTCCCGCCACGGCGGGTGGCGCCATGTCGCAGGCAGAGATCCTCACCACCATCGGCACCACGAACGGCAGCGAGATCGCGGCCGCGAAGATCGCCCTGAAGAAGGCGACCCACGCCGACGTGAAGCGGTTCGCGCAGCAGATGATCGACGATCACCAGAAGATGCAGGGCGACGTGGACAAGGTAGTCACGGCGCAGAAGATCACCCCGGCCACGCCGGTGGATACCATGGCGCCGGCCATGACCTCGATGCGCAACGCGCTCGACTCCGCGGCGAGCGGGGCGAGCTTCGACAGCGCCTACGTGGACATGCAGGTGCGCGATCACCAGGCCGCGCTCGACAAGCTGAATCAGGCCGCCTCCGCGGAGCAGAACGCCGAGCTGCGGAACGTGATCCAGCAGGCCATTCCGCAGGTGCAGAAGCACCTGGACCGCGCGCGCGAGCTGCAGAAGTCGCTGGGCGCCTCGTCCTGATGACCGCCGGACGACACGCCGCGGCATGAGTGGCGCGGACGAAGCGGGCGGCGCGATGCGCCGCCCGCTTCGTGCACGAGGTGGTGGCCGCGCGACCGCGGCCGGCGCGTGCGCCGGTGCTCACTCCGCGCGGCAGTACACCTCGCGGAACGCCGGGCTCTCCGCGTTGTAGCCCTCGCGCGGTGAAGCGAAGCCCTCGGCGAGCGCGGCCACCTGCGCCATGTCGCGCACGAGGAACATGCGCCACCCCGGCTCCGGCTGCGACGCGCTCCACCCGCCGGAGAGCCACGCGCTCAGCGCTTCGTGGCCGGCGGTGTTCACGCCGTAGGCGTGCGGCTCCACGATGCGCTCGTATCCATCGTACACGAAGCGCAGCAGGCGGCGCGCACGGATCGCGTCACAGATGACGATGTTCATGCGGGGCACCGGTGAGGGTGGCGGAGAGGCGACGATGACGGCGAGCACCGTGGTGGCGGTGCATGCGAAAGCCGTGCGCGGGTGGTGCGCGCGGTACGCCCGATGCGCCTGACCAGGTCACCGCCGGCACTGCGGCCACCGCGACATCGTGGCACTCCGGCGGGCTCATCTCGCCATCGGGAGGGCATCATGGCAGGGAAGCAGGACAAGAAGACCGACAAGCAGAGTGGAAAGACCGGCCAGAGCAGCCAGGACAGGTCGGGGCGTGGCATGTCGGGCAGCCAGTCCGGCTCCGAGCGCGACCGGATGGACCAGGGAAGCTCGGGGAGCCCGCGCGGGACCGGCACGTCCGGCACTCCGGGACGCGCGGACGACAACCCGGACATCGTTCGCGACGGCGGCGAGGGGATGTCCGGCACGGGTCGCTCCGGCCAGCGGGGTGATCGGGGTAGCCAGGGTCAGCCCAGGCGGGAGGGCGGCCAGGGCGGCCAGAGCGGCCAAGGCGGCCAGAGCGGCCAGAGCGGCCAGAGCGGCCAGGCCGGCCAGGGCGGCCAGGGCGGCCAGGGCGG
>DATANT010000380.1:0-7026 GCA_036266115.1 Gemmatimonadaceae bacterium
GGCCGCTCTCGCTGGCAGCTTTCCGTACGACACGACAGGAGAGGAGAGCTGCATGACCACACCGACGATCACACCGACGATCACACCGACGGCCGCTGCGGCGACGATCGTGCGCGACGTCCTGCCCGACGTCACTCGCCCCGACGTGGGCACCGTCCTCGTCAGCCCCTGGCTGGTCGGCACGCCCGAGCGCCAGCGGGGCTGGATCGACACGGTGATCGGCGCCCTCAGCTCCGAGACGGAACCACTTCCGGGGCTCGTGGCCGCGCACTTCCATGTGAGCACCGACGGCACCCGTGTGCTCAACTACGCAGAGTGGACCAGCAAGGAGGCACATCAGGACGCGCTGGACCGCTCCGGTCACGGCGTGGTCGGCCAGTCGCCCGAGTGGCGCAGGGTGCGGAGCTATCCGGGGGTCAGGCGGAACGACGATGTCAGGCGCTATCACCTGCATCGCAGCCTGACGAAGCCGGCCGGCATCCCGTGACATACCATCAGCGGTGGGCTCCCGACGACCGCTCCGTCGTGAGTGGTGCCATGGCGGCCGTTCCCGACTCGACGCTCACGAGAGCGGCCCTCCTTCTGGTGGGCAGCCTCACGATCATGTCGGGGGCGACCATCGCCCCGGCGCTACCGGCGATGCAGGCCCACTTCTCGGTGATGGGCGTGGATGGCGCCGGCCTCCTCGTCCGGCTCGTCCTGACCCTGCCATCCCTGCTCGTGGTGATCGCGGCCCCGCTGGCGGGGCTGATCGTCGATCGTGGTGGGCGCCGGCGCCTGCTCGTGGCGGCCATGCTCCTCTACGCGCTCGCGGGGAGCTCCGGGCTGTATCTGGACTCGCTCGGCGCCATCCTCCTTGGCCGGGCGCTGCTCGGAGTGGCCGTCGCAGGAGTGATGACCAGCGCCACCACGCTCGCCGCCGACTACTATGCGGGCCCTGCCCGCGCGCGCTTCATGGGATGGCAGTCCGCCTTCATGAGCCTGGGCGGGGTCGTCTTCCTGACCGGAGGAGGCGCGCTCGCGGAGGTCGGGTGGAGACTGCCCTTCCTGGTCTATCTGGTGGCCCTCCCACTGGCGCTCCTCGCTCGGCGCACGCTGCTGGAGCCCGCGCGGGGGCCGGGATCAGCGGCCAGCCGAGCCAGTGGAGCGGTGGCCCGCAACGCAGCGAGCGCGATCCGGCCTGCGGCCGCGGACGCGCTCCCAGCCCGCACGCTCGCGTCCCTGTACGGCATGGCGCTTCTGGGGATGACGGCGTTCTACCTCATCCCATCCCAGATCCCGTTCCACCTCGCGGCGCTGGTGGACGCCGGACCGACGGCGAGCGGAGGCGCGATCGCGACGTCCACGCTCGCGTCGGCGGCGACCGCGCTGGCGTACGGACGGATCCGGGCGCGTTTCGCCTTTCCCACCATCCTGGCGCTGAGCTTCACCCTGGTGGGGCTCGGCCTCATCGCCGTGTCGCTGTCGGCGAGCTACGCGGCGGTCCTGGCGGGACTCGCCGTCTGCGGGCTCGGCATGGGCACGCTCACGCCCAACCTGAATGTGTGGCTCGCGTCCACGGTGCCTGCCGCACTCCGCGGACGCGCACTCGGTGGACTGAGCGCGGCGCTCTTCCTGGGTGGCTTCGTCTCCCCCCTCGTGAGCCAGCCGTTGGCCGACGTCATCGGCCTCGGCGCGACCTTCGGCGCGACGGGAGTCGTACTCGTCGCGGGGGCGCTCACGCTGCTCCTGGCGAGCCGGATCCACTCTCGCGGACGCCGGGAGACCCCCGGGACTGCTTCCGCGCCGAATTCACTCCCCGCAGCGGGGACGTCGTGACCCACGACGTTGACGAGATCGTGCATGAGATGATCGACGACACCACGGACCACATCAGGGACGAAGCGACCGGCGCGCACGCGTCGACCGATCGAGCCGACGAACATGGCGCGAGCGAACATGGCGCGAGGGTGCGGATAGTGGGGCTCGGCGGATCGCTGGCCGAGCCGTCGGCGAGCCTGCGGGCGCTCGAGCTGGCGCTGGAGAGTGCCGCGTCGACGGGGGCGGAGGTGGAGCTGCTCGACCTCAGGGCGCTACGGCTGCCGCTCTTCGATCCCACGTTGCACCACGTACCACCAGCCGCATTGCGTCTCGCGGCACGCGCGGCCGAGGCGGACGCCATGATCTGGAGCAGCCCCACCTACCACGGCGCGATGAGCGGCGCCTTCAAGAACGCCCTCGACTGGCTGCAGCTCCTCGCGGAGGACGAGCCTCCCTACCTCACGGACCGGCCGGTCGGCCTCATCGCCACCTCGGCAGGCTCGCGCGCCATGCAGACCGTCAACACCATGGCATCCGCCGCGCAGGCGCTGCGCGGCTGGACCCTGCCGCTCTGCGTCACCGTCGGCCGCTCGTACGCGGCGTTCGACACGGACGGCATCGCGCGCGACCCTGCCGTCGCCGGCCAGCTCGCGGCGCTGGGGCGCTCCACGGTGCAGGCGGCACACCGGTTCGCCGGCGCGGCCTCGGGGAGCCGGAGGTGACGATGCGCGCGATGGCGATCCGGGCGTATGGCCCACCCGAGGTGCTCCAGCTGGAGACGCTCCCCGACCCGATGCCCGGGCCGGGCCAGGTCAGGGTACGCGTGCGGGCCGCGGGCGTGCAGCCGGTCGATTGTGCGGTGCGAGCGGGGGCATTCCGGAACGGCGGGCCCTTCCAGGTCCGCTTCCCCCAGATCCTCGGCAACGAGTTCGCTGGCGTCGTCGACCGCGTCGGCCAGGGAGTCCACGACTGGGCGTCGGGGGACGAGGTCATCGGCTTCGAGACGCTCGCCTCGTACGCCGAGCTGGTGGTGGTGAGCAGCGGGCAGATCGTCGCCAGGCCGCCGCGGATGTCATGGGAGGAGGCCGGAGCGCTGTCGGGCTCCGGTCAGACCGCGCACACGGTGCTCGAGGATCTGGACGTCGGCGCCGGAGAGACGATCCTGATCCACGCCGCGGCGGGAGGGGTGGGCACCGTCGCCGTGCAGCTCGCGCGTGCAAGGGGAGCCACGGTCGTCGGCACGGCGAGCGAGGCGAACCACGACTACCTCCGGCGGCTCGGCGCGATTCCCACCACGTACGGCGCCGGCCTCGCCGGGCGGGTGCGCGCACTGGCGCCCCAGGGCGTGAATGCGGCGTTCGATGCCGCCGGGCGCGGCGCGCTCCACGCTTCGGTGGAGCTGGTCGCCGACCGCGACCGCATCGCCACCGTCGTGGACTTCGCGCTGGCCGACGAGCTCGGGGTACGAGCCGTCCGGAGCAGGCGCTCCGCCGAACGACTCGGAGAGCTCGCGGAGATGTACGCTCGCGGGGCGCTCCGCATCCACGTCCGGCGCTCCTTCCCGCTCCACGAGGCGGCCGCGGCCCACCGCGAGATGGAAAGGGGGCACGGGCGTGGCAAGGTGGTACTCACCGTCGGGGACGTCCGGGTCGGTCATCGACCGCTGCCGCATGATGGAGCGCAGGCGGAGCCGCGCGCGGATGCCCGGACCAGTCGGGGGAGATCTGCATGAGGGAGAACTACATGAGCGCGATGCACGGAGAGACGCTCCGCCCGGAGCGCTCCGCGACGGACGAAGGGTACGACGTGACGCTGATCGAGCGGGTGGTGGCCGACGCGGACCGCTTCCAGAACGACGTCGAGGCGTTCTGCCGGCTGCTGGCGCTCGATGTGGTGCTCGTCAACGTCGCGGGCACCCGGCTCGTCGGACGCGAGACGGTCCGCGCGGCCATGGAGGCTGCGCTACGCACACCGCTGGCCGACGTCGTGACGAGGAGCGAAGTGGCGCAGGTCACCTTTCTCAGGCCGGATGTGGCGGTGATGAGCGGGACCAAGATCGTCCTCGTGCGCGAAGGCGACTCGCTCGCGGAGAGCTTTCGCGCGCGTCTCACCTTCGTACTGGTGAAGGGGAACGAGCGATGGCAGATAGCCGTCGTTCAGAGCACGCCGATACGGGGCGAGGCGGCCGGCGCGGAGAGTGCACCGCGCCCGGGCGCACCGTCGTCGCACGCGGGCGGCGGCCTGTCGGGAGCTCGCGCCGTGGCCCTGCCGGGCGGGTTCGGGCTACTGCCACCCACGGCCGCGCCGGAGTGACGTACTCGTACACGATCTGGAGGGAGGACATGCACGATGCGCTGGTGCACGACGAGATCCTGCTGGAGCGGATGACATGGACGGAAGTACGCGCGGCACTCGAGGCCGGGCGCACTACGGCGATCGTGGCCTGCGGCGCGATCGAGCAGCATGGGCCTCACCTGCCGCTGTTCCTCGACGCGGAGCACGGCACGCGCCGGGCACCTTCGAGGCGGTGTGCCGCGACTTCTGCACCAGCCTCGCCCGCCACGGGTTCCGGCGCATCTACCTGGTCCCGTCGCACGGTGGCGACTTCGGGCCGCTCGCCGGAATGCTGGAGCGTCTCGGGGAGGCTGTCGGCCCGGCGGTGCAGGTGAACGCATTCACCGACATGGCGGCGGTGGTCGAGCTGTGGACGCGAGTGGTGGAGGAGGAGAGCGGGCTCGGAGGGCACGTGGGCGGGCACGCCGACATTGCGGAGAGCTCCATCATGCTCGCCCTGCACCCGGAGCTGGTACGGCGCGAGGAGGCCGGCGCCGGCTACGTCGGGCGCCTGACCCCGGACGCCGTGGAGCGCATGGGCCGGGACGGGATCGGCTCGATCGCGCCGAATGGCGTCCTCGGCGACCCGAGAGGGATGTCGAAGGCGATCGGCCGTCGGTGCATCGAGGAGCTGGTCGAGATGCTGGCGGCACACGCTTGGGAGCGCGCACCCGTGTAGCCGGCAGTGGTGCGTCCCCACCATTCCGCCGGCGCCGCTGCGACGTCCCCTACCCTGCATCGCGGGCGCGCTCCCGAGCGCGGTGATGTAGGCGACCGGCGCCGTGTGGTGGATCACCGGAAACGCCTGCAATCCGACGAGCCCCACCGCGCCACCGCCCTCGTCGCGCGCCCGCTACCACCGCGCCCTTATCGGGTACAGGGCTTCGTCAGGCCGGCGGTGCGATCGAATGGCGGCGGTAGCGCCCCGTCCCGCGCGCATCGGGAAGGAGGTGGCGGAAGAGATAGACCAACTTCAACCAGCCGCTGACCTCCAGGAGGAGGAGCGCTCCCCAGAGATCGCTGCGATCCCCCCGATAGCGCGCCTTCCAGTGCCAGATGGTGACGGCGATGAAGTAGACGACCGCGGGAGCGATCCCGCAGAGGGCGACCAGGAAGACCACGACGAGGGCCGGCTCGACGATGGCGCCGGGAATGGCCGCACTGGCGAGTACCAGGAGCAGGCTTCCGCTCGCCAGGAGGGCGAGCTTTCGGAGCCGCCGCATGCGCTCGAGAAACTGCGTGTCGGTCACTCTCACTCCTCTGTGGTCGATGACGGATTCTGATCGGTGGCTTCGCGGGCCTGCGGACGAGGACTGGTGGGTGCCACCGCAGCGGCTCAGACGTGCTGGTCTACGAGAACGGGGTTTCCATCTGGATCGACCACGATGAAGCTGGCCGGACCGGTGGTGCTCTCATCCGCCTCGCTCGCGAACGACAGGCCTTCGGCCTTGAGCTGGCGCTGTAGCTCGCGCACGTCGGTGAACGTGGCGAGTGGCTGGGCGTTGCTGTCCCAGCCCGGGTTGAAGGTCAGGATGTTCCGCTCGAACATTCCTTGAAAGAGGCCGATGACGTGATCTCCGCTCTTCAGGATCAGCCAGTTGTGCGACGGATCGCCGGCGAAGCTCGTGAAGCCGAGCTTCTCGTAGAATTGCCGGGAAGCCTGAAGGTCCTTCACGGCCAGGCTGACCGAGAATGCGCCGAGCTCCATGGTCTCACTCCGTTCGTGTCTGGGAATTCGAGGGATGCCCCTCCGAGTATCCGGTGGGCACCCGGTCGGGGCCGAGGGACGCGACACTGGTTGCTCCGGGAGACGCCGCTCGCCGGGTGGTATACCATGATGCGTGGAGCCCCGCCAGCCACGACGCCACATCGGACGGCGGGCGCGGAGCGCGCTGCCTGCGAGGCGGCCGGGCCGCTAGGGCCGCGCGACGTGCTGGCCGAAGGTGATCCAGAACCGATTGAGGTCACGAATGATGAGCTCTCGCATGCCGTAGTGCGTGTCGTGCGGCACCTGCACCACGTCCACCCGATCCTTCAGGCGCTGATACAGCTCGTCGACCGCCTCGGTGTCGACGTAGAGGTCCACCTCGCGTCGCCGCTCGTTGCTGGCGCGACCGCCCTGGTTGAACATGACGTGCGTGGCACCGGCCGCCAGGACGGCGAAGCTCAGGCCATCGGCCCCGTCGTCGTACGTCTCGACCACGCGGAACCCCAGGGCTTCGTACCACGTCACGGCGGCCCGGACGTCGGGCACGTGGATCATCGGCGTCGCGGCGCGTAGCATCGCGGCCCTCGTATGTGTCGTAGATGAAAGGTGGATCACGGCATCCCGTGGAGACCGCTGAACGCTCTGGCTCACCTGCACGGGCATGAACAAAGTGCGGGCGCGCAGCGCCCGCCACCATCGCGCCCGTGTCAGGTGCAGCGTCACGTCAGACACCCGCCACCTGCTCCTGAATCACCTCGCGCCGGGCGCGCCAGAGCGCGAGGACGAGGAGCGCGACACTGGTCGCCGCCACCACGGCGGCCGCGGCATCCCGCAACGCGCCGCAGTCGCCGATGGTCCCCGGGAACCACCACGCCGGCTGCAGCACGGCCAGGCCGAGGAGCCCGACCGTCCAGCGCCGCGCACACCGGCGCGGCCATCGGCTCAGGAGCCAGAGCAGGGCAGCCGCCGCCGAGACGGCCCAGAGCGCGTAGGGTGGGCGCTCGAGCGCGGCGTAGAACGCCGCATCGTCCACCCCGAGTGCCGGCGTGCAGGCCGCCGCGACCCGGGGCAGGAGGAGCGCGAGCAGCGTGACGGAGGAGAGCGGGTGACGGCGCATCGCGGGTGATGGGTGTCTGACGCCAGAGTCCAGCTGTGAGGCGGCCCAGATGCAGCCGTACCCATCG
>DATANT010000381.1:0-3900 GCA_036266115.1 Gemmatimonadaceae bacterium
CGCACCACCGCGCCAGTGGAGTCGAACACCACCACCCGGTGCGCGCTGGCGTCGAGCACGTACAGGTTGCCGCGCCCGTCCGTGTCCACGCTCCGCACCCGGTAGAACGAGGCGGGCCCACTCTCCTCGCCGCCGATCGACAGATGGCGCGTGAAGCGCCAGGGGAGCGCGCGGTCGGCGCCCGCGTTCAGGACGATCGTGACGCCCGTCGAGTCGGTGCGCACGGCGCGCGGCGCGGCCGAGTCGGCGTCCGACTGTGTGCACGACGCCATCGTGGTCACCAGCACGGCAAGACCGAGTGCTCTCATGCGTCGTCGCTCCAGGTTCGGGATGACGCGGGTCCCGCGGCCAACCGCCGCCGCTCCGGCCCGCGCTCCAGCAGCAGGTAGATGGCCGGCGTCACGGTGAGCACGAGGATCGTGCTGCTCGTGAGTCCGCCGATGAGCGCGTAGCCGAGCGCGTTCCAGATGTTCTCGTCGGCGTACTCGCTGAACAGCACCAGCGGCATGAGCCCCAGCACCGTGCTCACGCTGGTCATCAGGATGGGGCGCAGCCGCTGCATCGTCCCCTCCACCAGCGCGTCGCGCAGGGGCATGCGCTCGTGGCGCCTCAGCTGGTTCACCCGGTCCAGCAGCAGGATGGCGTTGTTCACCACGATGCCCCCCATCATGATCACGCCGATCACCGCCTCGCGCGTGAAGCTCGCGCCGGCCAGCCAGAACAGCACGAACACCCCGCTCAGCGCCATCGGCACCGTGAGCAGCACGCATACCGGCTGGCGCAGGCTCTCGAAGAGCGCCGCCGTCACCATGAACACCAGCACCAGCGAGAGCGCGAGCACGCCGTAGAGCTGCCGCTGCTCGCCGTCCGTCCAGCTCCACTCCTCCTTGCCCTCCAGCGCGTAGCCGTCCGGCAGGCGCGTGCTGGCGATCACCGCCGCCTGCACCCGGTCGCCCAGCTTGGCCGGGCCGCGGAACTCGTAGGCCACCGTGCGCTGGTACTGCTGGTCTTCTCGCTGCACCCGGCCCATGGTGTAGCGCTCGTCCATCGTGGCGATGTCGCCCAGGCGCACCGCCGCGCCGCCGCGCGTGGGCAGCTGCAGCTCCTGCAGCGCCAGCACGTCGAATCGCTCGTAGCCGGCCAGCTTCACCGAGAACTGCCGCTCCTCGCCGCCCACCGCCAGCCGGGCGCGCCGGCCACCGCCCTGCGTGGCCGCGCCCACGTGGCTCACCACGTCCTGCATGGTGAGGTCGTGCATGGCCAGGCGGCGGCGGTCCACGTCCAGCACCACCTCCACCGGCTTGTCCGCGTCGAACCACCGCCCGGTGGCGTTCACGTCCACGTCCTTCACCCGCGGGAAGCGCGTGAGCCGCTGCTCCAGCCCGGTGGCGATCTCGCGGACGGTCTCGTAGTTGTAGCCGAGCACCTTGATGGTGTAGCTGGGCGGCGAGCTGCCCCCGCCGTAGAACGACGGGCCGAAGCCGGTGACCCGCACCTCCGCGCCGCCAAAGCCCAGCCCCAGCGCGGTGAGCTCCTCCTTGTAGGCCTCCGGCAGGCCGGAACGCTGCAGCGAGTCCGGGAAGGCGATGCGGATGCTCGCACCCTGCGGATAGACGCGCGTGGTGTAGCGCGCGATGCCGGGCAACGTGGCGATGCGCGCCTCGAACCAGCGCGCCAGCTCGTCGGTGCGCTCCAGCTCCTCGCCGCGCGGCTGCCGCACCTCTACCATGAGGTACGAGCCCTGGTCGCCCCAGTCGCGCCACATCAGCCCGCGCGACACGTTCTCGTGGAACACCCAGTACGAGCCCGCCACCACCAGCACCGCCGCGGCGATGGCGATCCAGGGAAAGCGCAGCGTGCCGGTGAGGATGCCGCGATAGACCCGGGCGTGGACCGGCGGCGCACGGCGCGGAGCGTGCAGCGGCGCGCCCGCCGCCGGCGGCACTCCGCCGTCCTCGACCCCCGGCCCTCCCCGAGCTTCCAGGATGCGCGCCGCGAGCGCCGGGATGAACGAGAAGCTCACCGCGAGGCTGGCCAGCAGGCTGAGGCCCACCACCAGCGCCAGCGGCACGTAGTAGAGCCGCAGCTCACCCTGCAGGTAGACGAACGGGATGAACACCACCAGCGTGGTGGCCGTCGCGGCCACGATCGCGAGCACCACCTCGCGCGCGCCCCGCTCCGCCGCCACCGCGGGCGCCTCGCCCCGACGCCACCGCCGGAAGATGTTCTCCAGCACCACGATGGCGTTGTCGGCGATGAGCCCGAAGCCCATGGCCAGCCCCATGAGCGTGAGCACGTTGAGCGAGAGCCCGCCGAAGTAGAGCAGGTTCACCGCGAGCAGCACCGAGAACGCGATGGTGAGGCAGACGATCACCACCGACCGCAACGAGCCCAGAAAGACCAGCAGCACGAGGAAGATCACCACCGCCGAGAGCGTGGCACGTGCCCGGAGGTCGGTGAGCTGGGCGCGAATGGCCCGGCTCTCGTCCACGTCGAGCAGCAGCCGCACGCCCGGCAGCCGCTCGGCCGCACGCTCGGCCAGCCGCTGCTTCACCGCGTCGGCCACCGCGACGGCGTTCACGCCCTGCCGCTTCTGCACCACGAACGCCACGCCCGGATTCCCGTCGATGCGATAGAGCATGCGCGGGTCCTCGTACCCGTCGTGCACCGTGGCCACGTCGGCCACGCGTACCACCCGGCCGCGGTCGGCGCGGAGCACCGCCTGCGCCACGTCGGCCGCCGAGCCGGCGCGCTGCCGGATGGCGAGCGTGAGCAGCACGCCGCCGCGCTCCACGACGCCAGCGTCGCGCACCAGCTCCAGCTCCAGGATGCGCCGCCGCACGTCCTCGGGCGTGAGCCCGAGCGCGCCGATGCGCGACTCGTCCAGCCGCACCTCCAGCTCGCGCGCCCGTCCGCCCAGCACCTGCACCGTGGCCACGCCATCCACCTGCTCCACCGCCGGCGCGATCACCTCGTCCACGTGCGCGCGCAGCGCCTCGCCGGTGTACGGCCCGGTTACGGTGTACTGCAGGAACACCGATCGCTGCGAGCGGAACTCGTCGGGCACGTAGTCCGACACCACCGGCCGGCGCGCGCCCTCCGGCAGCTCGTCGTCGAGCAACGCGAGCCGCTCCAGCAGCTCCAGCCGCGCGAAGTCCATGTCCGCGTCGCGCGCGAACTCCACGTCCAGCTCCGAGCGCCCCTCGCCGTTCTCCTGGTACGACACCGAGCGCACGCTCTCCACGCCGCGCACCTGCTGTACCACCGCCTCCATGGGCGCGGTGAGGAACGCCTCGGCCACCTCCGGCGACGCCCCGCGCCACGACGCCCCCACGCGCAGGCGTGGCAGCTCGGTGTCCGGGAGCAGCTCGACGGGGATGTTCCGCCACGCCAGCACGCCGAGCAGCGCGGCGGCCAGGTAGGCCATCGCGGTGGCGATGGGGCGGCGGATGGCGAGGGAGATCACGGGGCGAGGGGCGTTCGTCGCGGCGGTGAGGGTGGAGCGGTGGAGTGAGGCACGAGCAGCGGCACTCTGTCGTTATCCCGCCGGCGTGAGTGGGCGGACGAAACGGGTCCATCGTGTGATCCCGCAGGGGCATGGGCCGTGTGGCCCAAGCTGTCGTTCCGAGCGGCGCGGTCTCCCCATCTTGCTCGTCATCCCGGGCGGAGCGGCCCGCAGGGCCGCGCAGTCGAGGGATCTACTCTCCGTGGGGACAAGGCCGGCCACCAGCACGTTGGAGTAGATCTCTCGACTCGCTGCGCTCGCTCGAGATGACAACGGGTGGGGGCGGCGCTCGCCTTGAACGACAGACGGCGGCGAAGCGCCCCCGCCGGATCACGGAAGCCTCCCTCCCGCCCCTCAATCCCCCACCGCCACCACCTCCTCCCCACTCGCACCCG
>DATANT010000382.1:0-6329 GCA_036266115.1 Gemmatimonadaceae bacterium
TCGCGGTGCCATCGGCGCGCAGCCGGATCGTGTCCGCGAAGACGCGGACGACGACGTCCGCGTTACGAAAGAGCTCCGTCGGCAGCGGCCTGTCGGCGACCCGCTGCAACACGTAGGTGCCGCTGACGTCCGCCGGCGACAGCGGATCCCCGCACCCGAGGACGGGCAGGAGCAGCGCCAGGGCGACGGCGCGGCCGGTGGAACGGATGGAGCGCGCAGCGTGCATCGTCTGGTCCCGGATGGAGGAAAGCCGGACGTTCCGGCGGGATGGGTCAGCGGACACGGCGCCACTCGTCACGTAGGGCCCACTCGCCCGCGCCGATCCGAAGCTACGCCCCACGGCGGGGCTGTGCCACGCGTGCGAGCTCACGTCGCCACCGTCATGGCTCGAGCACCACCGCGCGCGCGGCCACCTGCGCCGGGTACGACTCGAGCACCGGACCGGTGATCCACACCGTCACCCGACGCCCCACCACGAGATCCGCGGGCGTCGCTCGCGCGCCGGATCGCCAGCGAAGCCCATCGGCCGAGGCAAGCCGGAAGTAGACCCTGTCCTCCTGCTGTCCAGGCCTCGGCTCTCCCGCTACCAGGTAGCCCCAGGCATGCCCGGCGTTGGTGATCCGGCCGGCGATGAAGGGCGTCTCCAATTCCACCGCGTCGATCACCTCCACGGGCAGGGGATCGCAGCCGAGCGAGAACATCGCCGCGCACGCCAGGAGGGCAGCGCGAGCGATCCGATGCGACATCTGCGATGACGTGTGGTGCATGGAGCTCCGGATGGATGGTGCAGCCGTGACGGGGCCCGGCCAGGCTCAGTAGATGACCGGGTTCGAGATCGAGTTGCCGCCCCAGGTGACGTAGACCTTGTCGACATCCGGCCGCACGTAGGCCGCCGTCAGGCCGAACGCGCGTGAGCCCTGACAGCCGAAGCAGCGCTGCGCCGGGTCGCTCGTATCGGGCATCACGTTGACGCTGTACACCCAGTCGCTTCGCAGCGGCAGCTCCACCTGCCCCAGGCTGGCGGTGTCGCCCGACGGTGCGACGAGGGCGTACGCCATGCGCAGCGTGCCGCGCGTGCGCGTGGACAGCTCCCGACTGCGGTAGATGGCGGTGGTGCCGGCCGGCTCGGCGATGAAATCGGACGGCCCGAGCTGGTACGTCCGCCCCCCGTCGTCGATTCGCACGCGGAGCATGGCTACCGTCAGTGGCTCGCGCGGTCGGTACGCTACGCGCAGGCGCGCCTCGTCCTGGCTGCAGCCGCCGAGCAGAACGAGCGCGAGCGCGGTGGCGCACATCCGGGCTACCTGGGGCAACGCGGGCTCCTGTCCTCGGTGAGACTCCACGGGTTCGCTCCGGGGCAGACCCCCCGCGCGGCGCCGCGGTCACTCGGCGGGACGCACGGCTCTAGCTCGGCAGCTGGAGGAGCCGCGCCGGGACATGTGGAACGCCCCGTCGTGGAGCGCCCCTCCGTCGATGGTCGATGTGCGAGCCACGCGAGCCGCCGCCCCTACACATGCCTGATCCACTCGCGAATCACGTTCGCGAAGGCCGCACGTCTCGCCTCGACGTCGCGCAGGTCGCGGAACTTCACCGACGCCCGGTCCTTCGCGAGCCATTCGAGCAGCGAGTCGGGATCGGCGACCTCCACTCCCATCGTGGCACTCTCCCGCACCTTCGCGCCGTAGTGCAGGATCACCTGCATCCCCTCCTTCGCGCGAACGTTGAGCGTGGCGAAGTACTCCGTCGTCCGGAAGCTCGGCACCTTCCACTTGATGCCTTCGCTGATGCTCGGGTGGGCACCGAGGATGATCTCGCGGAGCGCGAGGATCTCCGGTCTGGCTGGATGGTCGAGCGACGCGAGGTACGTCTCGACGTCGCTGGGCGCGGACGCGCCGCGCGTGGTGCGCCGGGTACCGGCGGATCTCGGGGGCACGGTGCGATCGTGGCTGGACGTGAGCTGGACGTGAATGGGACTGGCGCCCGGGTCCGACCGCGGGCGCGTCCGGGAAATTGCGCGCGAGCCGCGCCCACCACCAGATCGGCGTACGCCGCCCCACCCACCTCGTCACGCACGGCCGAACCGCGCCAGCGTCCGCGGTCCCCAGACGACGGCGAGGATCAGCGCCACCGCCGGGACGACCGACGCCGTGAGCGGCGACACATAGAGTGCACCGAGGTCAGGGAACATGAAGTAGGAGACGTTGACCATGGCGTGGTACAGGACAGCGCCGAACACGCTCCGGCCCGTGTTGTCATAGAGCCAGACCATGATGACCCGGGTGCCCACCGCGTTGAGACAGTGCCAGGCGATCCACGCTGGCGATCGGTGCGCCTGCACGAGCGGCACGGCGTGCCAGATCCCCCACACCAATCCGAGCAGGACCGCGGCCTGCAGCGCGTTCCAGCGCAGGAGCATGCGATCGGTGACGTATCCCGACCAGCCCACCTCCTCGCCGATGGCGCCGACGAAGAACCCGACGAACAGGGCCGCCGCCGTCGGCAGCGAGAAGCGCGGCGCGGGCAGCGGCCACTCCATCGCGCGCAGCAGCCCGTAGGCCAGCAGCATCATCCCCGGCATCAGGAGCAGGATGGGCACGTACCAGATCGGGTTCCCGACGCGCTCGTGATCGAACGGGCGCTGCAGCAGCTCCCGCGCACCCGGGGCTCCGCGTTCGCGGTAGGTGAGGATCACCGCCACGACGATGGGGCAGAAGGCCATGAGCGCGGCCACGGGGAGCCCCTCCATCAACTCACGCCCGGTGACGGCGCCCACTACCCAGAACGGAACCGACAGCGCGAACACCAGCAGGATGAACGTGCGCACCGAACCGGTGCGTGGCGTGGTGATGCTGCCAGGGGAGCGCCCGATCGAGGGAGGGGATGCGGACATCGGTAGCTCCTACGGCGCGCGGTCGCGTCAACCGGTCATTCGAGGGCCTTGCCCGCGGCGGTCAGCCGCTCGATGCGCTGGTCCGGGATGAGCCATATCAGCGCGACCGCCACGTAGCACGCGCCGGCGATGGCCTCGTGCGCGAACGTGCCCAGGATCCCCACCACGTAGAAGACCGGTGACAGCTTGCCCTTGATGTCCCGGCCGACGGCCGCGGCGAGCACCGAACGCGGGCCCTGGCTCCGGATGATGGTGCGCTCGAGGATGTAGTAGGCGATCGCCGCCAGGAGGAGCACGATGCCGTAGAGCGCCGTGGGCGCCGGGGCGAACTGGTGCTCGCCCATCCACGCGGTGGTGAAGGGCACGAGCGAGAGCCAGAACAGCAGATGGAGGTTCGCCCAGAGGATGGCCCCGTTCACCCGGCTGGTGACGTGGAGCATGTGATGGTGATTGTTCCAGTAGATGCCGAGGTGGACGTAGCTCAGCACGTAGCTCAGGAACACCGGCCAGAGGGGGCGGAGCGCGGCCCAGCTCGTGTCGTGCGGGACGCGGAGCTCGAGCACCATGATCGTGATGATGATGGCGAGGACGCCATCGCTGAACGCCTCCAGTCGGGCCGGGCTCATACCGTCACCTCGCGACCGTGAAGCCAGCGGCCATCGGCGCGCCGGCGGGGCCATCGCACAACATGCGCAACGGCACGCCGCACTTCCACGAGGAGCGCGTCAGCCGTCCGGCACGGTCACCCGCGGCAGCTCATGCGTCCAGAGCATGTCCCGCGAGGGCGCATCGGCTCGCGCGGCGGCTGGATCTCCCACCGGGGCGGCGAGGCGAAAGCCGAGGCGCCGCGGCACGGCCGCGCTCCGCTCGTTGCGGGCATCGCATCGGATCTCGACGCGCTGCACTCCGGGCAGCGTGGCCGCCACCGTGACGAGTGCGCGGGCGGCCTCGGTCGCGAACCCCCGACCGGTCGCGTCCTCGCGGAGCCAGTAGCCAATCTCGACGCGATCGGCGGACGCGAGTGGCACCCGGCCATCGGCGGACCGCGGGAAGAGACTCGCCTCCCCGAGCATCAGCTGCTCGTCCGGCGAGAAGAGACCATAGCGCCACTCGATGTCGGCGTGGAACCGATCGGCGAAGCCGGCCAGCCGCCGCGCCAGCTCGGGCACCGGCGCGGCTTCCGCCACCTGCCGCGGAATCCACGCGCCCAGGCGCGCGGTGTTCGCCGCGAGCACCAACGCGAGCTCGGCCGCATCCTCGGCGCGCCAGCAGCGGAGGAGCAGACGATCGGTGCGTAGCTGCGTGGGCAGGTGAGGTGGCATCGCCGGCAGTTGCCGTCAGGTGGTCGACTCGGGGCGAACGTAACCGCAGCGCGCGCCGCGCGCTATTCCGGCTCGCCCGGCCGCGCGGAGGCCAGTCGCGCCGCCCTCGTGACCAGGTAGTTCCGCTCCGGGATGCTCGTCGTGCGCTCCGCCGCGGCACGATAGTGCGCGATCGCCCGCTCCCGGTCGCCGGCCATCTCCAGCAGGTGCGCGCGCACGGCATCGAGGCGGTAGTGCCCGGCCAGTCGCGCGTCGGCGTCCAGCGCCTGCACCAGCTCGAGCCCCGTCTGCGGGCCATGCACCATGGCCGCGGCGATCGCGTGGCTGAGCGCCACCATCGGATTGTCGGACATCCCCTTGAGCACACCGTACAGCGCGAGGATCTGCGGCCAGTCGGTGTCTTCCGCACGCGCGGCCTCGTCGTGCACCGCCGCGATCGCCGCCTGCAGCTGGTACGCGCCTACCGCTCCCCTGGGAAGCGCATCCGAGATGAGCGCGATCCCCTCGGCGATCAGCTCCCGGTCCCACAGGGTTCGGTCCTGCTCGTCGAGCGGGATCAGCTCACCGCTCGCACCCGTGCGCGCGGCGCGGCGCGCATCGGTGAGCAGCATGAGCGCGAGCAGCCCCGCTACTTCCCCATGGCTCGGCAGCAGGTCGTGCACGGCCCGGGCGAGCCGGATGGCCTCGTTGGAGAGGTCGGGGCGATGCAGCGCGGGGCCGGCGCTGCTCGTGTAGCCTTCGTTGAAGATCAGATACAGCACGTGCAGCACGGCGCTCAGCCGCCCGGCGCGCTCCTCGTGGGTGGGCATGCTGAACGGAACGCCCGAGGCCCTGATGCTCTGCTTGGCCCGGCTGATCCGCTGGGCCATGGTCGCCTCCGGAACGAGGAACGCGCTGGCGATCTCCGCGGTGGTCAGGCCGCCCACGGCGCGGAGCGTGAGCGCGATCGCCGACGGTGGCGTGAGCGCGGGATGACAGCACATGAAGAGCAGCACCAGCGTGTCGTCCTGGTCCACCCCGACATCTCCGTCCGGTGGCGGCACGAACGCCCAGTCGGCCCACACCTCGCTCGCGACGGCATCCTCGCGACGACGGCGCGCCAGCTCGCTGCGCAGATGATCGGTGATGCGCCGGACGGCCACGTGATAGAGCCAGCCGCGCGGGTTGCTCGGAATGCCGTCCGCGGGCCACTGCGCGGCCGCCGCGATGAGCGCCTCCTGCACCGCGTCCTCCGCGTCGGCAAAGTCGCCATGCCGCCGTGCCACGGCGCCGAGCACCTGCGGCGCGAGCTCGCGCAGCAGGCGCCCGACGGTGGAGTCCATGGACTCCGGGGTCACGCGTCCGTTGGGGGACCGCTCATCACCTGGCGCACCTCGATCGGGATGATCAGCGGATCACCGCCCGGTCCCGGTGCGGCCGAGGCCCGCGCCGCGATCTCGTACGCGCGTTCCGGCCGGTCGACCTCCACGATCCAGTAGCCCGCGAGGAACTCCTTGGTCTCCGGGAACGGTCCGTCCGTCACCGGCGGCGCGCCGTTCTTCCCCGCGCGCACCAGCCTCGCCTCGCCGGGCGCCGCCAGCCCCTCCGCGCCCACCAGCTCCCCGGACGCGGTGAGGTCCCGGTTGAGGCCGTGCATGAAGTCGATGTGGGCCTTGAAGTCGTCCGGAGACCAGTTGCTGACCTGGTAGTCTCCCGTCCCGCGCGGCGCGTGCATCATCAGCATGTATCGCATGGTTCATCCTCCTCTCGGGTTCAGTCGTGACGCCGGGTTGGCGCCCGCATGGAGAAGTCGGAGCCCGCGGCGCGTTCTCTACATCGCCGGCGGAGCTGCGGGCATCCTGGCGACTCGTGCCGCGTAGTAGCCAGCCCCAGTCTCGCCAACGCCGGCATCGCACGCCAGCGGGACGCAGGAGCGAGGCCCGCGTCAGCGGATCTCGATCCGCTGGTTCAGCACCGTCAGAGTCGGCCAGCTCGCGCCTACGTAACGATGCACGAGGCGGGCGGTATAGTGCCCTCGCGGGACTCCGGCGACAGTCGCGCGGTACGGAATGGCCGAGGCCACGTCCGTCAGGCGGGCGTCGGTCGCCTGCCCCACCACGGTGATGGTGAGTACCGTG
>DATANT010000383.1:0-4765 GCA_036266115.1 Gemmatimonadaceae bacterium
AGCCCCGATGGGCGGGTGCTGTTCTTCAACCAGCAGGGGTCCACGAACACGGAGAGCTCCACGCGCGCCGGCACGTACGCGTTGTGGGGACCGTGGGAGGAGGGGGCGCTCTAGGTCCGGAGCATCGGAACGCGCGCCCGCGCGTGGGATCGAGCTCCACCGGGAACACCTCGCCGCGGCCCGGCCTCCGGTTCACCGCCACTCCCGCTCCTCCACATCGAAACGCGGTGGCGTGAGCGCAGCGGCAGGAGCAGTGGCGCGCGGTGGTGCACCACCCGGACTCGATTACCGCGCGCTCACCGCCCCGGCACCCATACCGCGTCGGTGTTCGTGGACCCGCCGTTCGTCAGCTTCACCGGACCACTGCCGTCGACACGCAGGACGTAGATGTCGGCGCCGCCGTCGGCGGAGCGCAGGGTGAACACCATCCGGTCGCCACGCGGGGACCAGCCGTCGAACGCCGCCAAGAACGAAGCGTCCGCCAGCCGTCGGACTCCGGTGCCGGGCACGTCGGCCACGTGGTGACCGTCCACGGTCGTGAAGTAGAGCCGGGTGCCGTCGGGAGACCACGGGCTGCGCCCGCTGCCGAGGCGCGAGGGCAGCGCCGCGCCATCCGCCACGGCACGCACGTCGGACCCGTCCGCATTCATGACCAGAAGCTGCCCGGCGGACATGAACGCGACCCGCTTCCCGTCAGGCGACGGGTAGCCGGACTGTGAATCGTGGTCCAGCTCCGCCAGGCCGTTCCCCTGGGCGTCGACGGAATAATAGGTAGTGCCGACGCCGCAGACGTGCCGATAGAACGCGATGCGGCTGGTCGGGGCCCATCCCAGGTTCCGGATGGTCCATCGCGGGCCCGTCTCGCTGCAGGAGTGCTCCACGGGTGGGAGGGCGTGTGACACCTCGAGCGCTCCCGTGCCGTCGATGTTGGACACGAAGATCGCGTTGCCCTGCACGAACGCGATGCGGCTGCCGTCCGGTGACAGCCGGGGCGTGCCGCTGCAGTTGCCGGCCGTCACCGAGCGCAGACGTGAGCCGTCCGTCCCCATCCACCAGATCTGCGTGGGACAGTTGGTGGTGAACGACCACTCACGCGTGCCTTCGAAGATGACGGTCCGGCCATCGGGCAGGACGCTGAGGCTCGCGTATCTGCCCGGATGCCGCGTGAGGTTCTCGACCCCGCTCCCGTCCGCGTTCATCCGGTAGATCTCGGTGAGGGCCTCCGCGCCGCGCATGGCCCCATCGCGCGTACTGAGAAAGAGGATCTGGTCCATCGCCTGCTCGTCGGGGGCGACGGACTCCCTGCAGGCGACGGAGCTGCTCGCCAGCAGACCGGCGACAGCGAGACACGCGAGACGCGGGAGCGTCCGAGCGCGGGGGAAGCGCAGGGCGCGCGACGACGAGTGGCGCATTGTGAGCTCTCTCCGTGTACGGATCCGGACACCGACACCGCTCGGCCGTGGCTCAGGCTGCCGATCGTGGCTCAGGCGGCGCTCTATCTTCTGCCGACCTCATGAAAACCGCAAGAAGTGCGATCCCGTGATGTCCAGCAGGGGTGAGAGCGGTTCCCGCGGTTCGAGGAGGGCCCTTACGCGGCATGCGGCTTGGGCATCAGGGCGCCGGGATCTCCAGGTTCTCGCAGATCTTCCGCGCGATGATGTCTCACGGGGTTCGGGCAGATCGGCCGGGCCGCACGCTTCGTGTCATGCCGCGCGACTCACTCGTCCCCGGCCGAGCCGAAGCCGATGCGACCACCGGCGTCGGTACGCCTCGGGCTCGGTGGTGCCTGCCGCGCGGCCTTAGGTCATCGGCGCCGAACGCGCAGGGGCGCGTCAGCACCGGGCGGTGGCGGCCACGCCCACCTCCGCGACGCCGACTCAGGGACGATCGGCCGAGTGGATTCGGTGATGCCCTCGGCCCGAAAACGGCGACCCTGCCCACCCGGGCGGCGACCGCGAACACCCTCAACCCTTGATACAATCAACCGTTGAGGGTATACTCGCGCCATGACCGACGACACAGAGCTCGACGTCATGCTCGGCACCCTCGACGTGCTGGTGCTCAAGACCCTCTCCTGGGGGCCCAGCCATGGCTACGGGATCGCGCGGTGGATCCGCGAGTCCTCGGGCCAGACCATCCGCATCCTCGACGGCGCGCTCTACACCGCGCTCCACCGGATGGAGGAGCGCGGCTGGATAGAGGCCGAGTGGGGGCACACCGAGCAGGGGAAGCGGGCGAAGTTCTACCGCCTGACCACGGCCGGGCGCCACGCGCTACGCGAGCTCACGGCCCAGTGGGAACGCTACGCGGTGGGGATGCGCGGCGTGCTCACCACCCACCCACGTCCCGCCTGACGGCGAGCCGCCCGCCCATGCCCCACATCCCGATCTGGCGCCGCTACCTGCGTTTCTGGCGCCCCGACGTCGCCGCGGACGTGGACGACGAGCTCCGCTTCCATCTCGACGCGCGCTCGGAGGCGCTGCGGGCGCTGGGACACACGCCCGGCGACGCGGCGCGCATCGCACGCGAGGAGTTCGGCGACGTCGAGACGACGCGCCAGGAGCTCCGCACGATCGGCGAACGCATGGAGCGGAGGCGCGCGCGAGCGAGCTGGTGGAGCCACGGTCGCGCCGACCTCCGCTTCACGCTGCGCGGGCTGCGCGCCACGCCGCTGTTCACGCTCGGCGTCGTGCTGACGCTCGCCATCGGCCTGGGCGCGGCGAGCACGATGTACGGGACCATGCGACGGCTGCTGCAACAGCCGCCGCCCCAGGTCGCGGCCCCCGAGCAGCTGACGCGCCCCTACTTCCACTACGCGCCTCCCGGCGGCGGCGAGGCGCGCGCCTTCAACCGCTTCTCCTACCCGTTCTACGAGCGCACCCGCGCGAGCCTGCCCGCGCGGCACGCCCTGGCGGCCTACGAGCCGGGTGTCCCGCTCGTCGTGGGGACGGGGAACGACGCACGCCAGGTGCGGGCGACGCTCGTCTCCGCGGGATTCTGGCGCACGCTCGGGACCAGGCCGCTGCTCGGTCGCTTCCTCACCGACGAGGAGGCCCATCCCGCCACCGGCGCGCGGGCGGTCGTGCTCGGCCACGCCTTCTGGCAGCGCCGGTTCGGCGGCGACACGACGGTGATCGGGACGACGCTGCACGTGCGCGGCGAGCCGTACCGCGTCGTCGGCATTGCGCCGCGCGGCTTCCGCGGCGTGGAGCTGAGCGACACCGACGTGTGGCTCCCCCTGTTCGCCGCGACGGACGTCGCGGAGCGGTCGCCCGGCTGGCACACGCGCGGGAGCTCGGCCAGCGTGAAGTACGTGCTGCGCACGACGCCGGTCACGCCGGTCGCACAGGCGCTGGCCGCGCTCACGCGCGAGCACGCGCTCCTGATCCGGGAGGCCGATCCGAGGCAGTCGTTGGACGCGCTGCTCGGGCAGCCGCGCACGCACGTCTCGCTCGAGAGCGTGTCGCGCCCCATCGACGCGCGCGGCCGTCGGCTCTCGGCGGCCACGGTGACGATCTGGCTGGTGGGCGTGGCGGGCCTGCTCCTCGCCATCGCGTGCGCCAACGTGGCCAGCCTGCTGCTGCTGCGCGCGCTCCGCCGCCGGCGCGAGATCGCGGTGCGCCTGGCACTGGGGATGAGCCGGCGCCGCCTGGCCGCCATGCTCCTGCTGGAGAGCGCGACGCTCGCCCTGCTCGGTGGCGTGGGAGCCGGCATGCTCTCCATCGTCGGCGGCGCCTGGGTGCATCGCATGCTGCTTCCGAACATGGTGAGCGAGAGCGCGGGCGTGGACTGGTGGACGCTCGCGGCGGCGGCCGCCGCCGTGGCGATCGTCGCGCTCGTGACGGGGCTCGCGCCCATGTCGCAGACCCGTCGCGACGTGGCGGCGGAGCTCCGTGACGGCGCGCGACACGGCGCGACCCGCCGCTCCAGGCTGCACGTCGGCCTGCTCCTCACGCAGACCGCGCTGTCGGCGGTGCTGCTCGTGGGATCGGGGCTCTTCCTGCGCAGCCTGCACCGGGTGACCACGATGGACCTGGGGCTGGACGCGACGCAGACGCTCGTCGTGCAGGTCGGCTTCACGGCCAGCAGCCACTCGCCGCGGGAGGCGGCGGCGTTCTTCGAGCACGTGCTGGCGTCGGTGCGCACGATGCCGGGCGTCCAGAGCGCGAGCCTCGCGACCGGGGCACCGCTGCACGAGATGAGCCTCATGCCGGTGCGCACCACCCCGGGCGGCGATGTGGTGCGTATCGCGAATGGCCTGCCGATGGGCAACCGGGTGTCGGACGACTTCTTCGAGTCGATCGGTCTGCAGCTCGTGTCGGGACGGGCTATCACGGCGGAAGACCGCACCGGGCCCCCGGTCGTGGTGGTGAACGAGGCGCTGGCGCGCCTCGCGTGGCCCGGACGCTCGCCGCTGGGCGAGTGCGCCTACGTGGGCTCGGACGCGACGAGCTGCGCGCGCGTCGTCGGCGTGGCGCGCAACACGCACACCGCCCGGATCCGCGAGTCGCAGCAGCTCGCCGTCTTCGCGTCCCTCCCGCTCGACGCGACCGACGACCGCATGCTGCTCGTACGGGTGGCTCCCGGTGCGCGCGGCATGGACGCGACGGTCGGTCGCGTGCTGCGCGAGCTCGACCCCACGGTGCTCTACGTGGATGCGGAGTGGCTGGGCGACGCGCTGGCGCCGGAGCTCCGCCCGTGGCGACTGGGCGCGGCGGTGTTCACGGCGTTCGGGATCCTGGCCGCGCTGCTCGCCGCCCTGGGG
>DATANT010000384.1:0-4427 GCA_036266115.1 Gemmatimonadaceae bacterium
GGATGGGGCCGCGGAGCCAGGGTTCGGGAGTGGTCATGGGTGGGGGGGCGGGGGACAGGAGAACAGCGCGAGAACTGCATGCGAGCAGACGGCGGGAGCACTGCCCAGCGTGGGACCAGCGAATCGTGTCATCCCGCAGGAGCGCGGCCGAAGGCCGCGCGAGTGTCGGGATCGCTCTCCCTCGCGGCCGTTCGGCCCCGCACAGCTGGCAGCGACGCCGCATCACGGGACGTGAAGGCGATCCCGACACTCGCTCGCGGCACTGCGTGCCGCTCACTCCTGCGGGATGACGAGGAAGGCTCCGCCCTCCGTACCGCCCGCCCCTGCGGCATGACCGAGCACCCTCTCCCCGCCCCGGTCGTACCCTACGGCAGCATCCGCACCGTGACGTCCACCGAATCGGGCCCGCCCGCGCCGAGCACCGGGTAGTTGTCCGTGGTGCGGAAGCGCTGCCGGCCGTCGGGGTCGTAAATGGTGGCCGCGACGGCATAGCGGCCCGTGGACGTCACGCGCGCGGTGGGGACGGTCAGGACGAACGGGATGGGCACCTGCTGGCCGGTGGTGGTGATCGTCGTGTCCGCGAGCGTGTCCGCCGCCACGTCCTGTCGCGACACGTCGAGCACTGCCACGCGTACCACGGAGCCCGGCGCGAGGGCGATGCGCTGCAGATAGCTCACGGTGCCGGCCACGCGGCGGGTGGCGGTGTCCTGCGCCGCGGCGTCGGCTGGCGATGTAGCCGCCGCGCTGTCGGCGGCCGACGGCGTGGCGTCGCGGCTCCGGGCGCACGCGGCGACGAGGGCGAGCGCGACGAGCGGGGTGATCGAGGAGCGCATCATGTCGGGCGTCCTCCGTCGGAACGGTGAAGAGCCGCGCGCGTGCTCGGTGCCGCGCGCGGCCTCGGGGCCTGCCGTCCTCAGTTCATCGCCGAGCTGCCCTGCGGTAGCACCATCACGCCGATCCCCGTCGGCCGCTGCGCGGAGTGGTAGACGCGCATCGACGCCTTCCGGAAATCGCTGTCCTTCGCCTTGAAGATGTTGGGCACGAAGGTCTGCGGGTTGCGGTCGATGTACGGGAACCAGGTGCTCTGGATCTGCACCATGATGCGGTGGCCCTTCCGGAACGTGTGGTTCACGTCGGGCATCGCGAACGCGATGGAGTCCGGCTGGTTCGCCACGAACGGCACCGGCGCGCTGAAGCTCCGGCGGTAGCGCCCGCGGAACGGCTCGCCGCGCAGGAGCTGCTGATAGCCCGCGACCCTGAACCCGCTCGAGTCATCCGGCCAGTCGGATGCGCTGTCGGGGTGGACGTCGATGAGCTTCACCACGAAATCGGCGTCGGTGCCGCTGGTGGCCACGTGCAGCAGCGGCGACACCGGGCCGGCGATGGTCACGTCCTCGGTGAGCGGCGCGGTCTGGAAGGTGATGACGTCGGGCCGCCGCGAGGCGAAGCGCTGGTCGGCCGTCATGTACTCGCGCGGCATGCCCGGCGCGATGCCCTCGATGAACGGCACGGGCTTGGCCGGGTCGCTCACGTATTCCTCGTACGCCGCGGCGCCGCTGGCGGCGGGCGGCGGCTCGAAGGCGAGCACGCCGCCGGGATGCAGGTACAGCGTGCGGGCCACGGCGTTCTTGGGCGGCCAGCTGGCGTACCGGCGCCACTCGTTGCTGCCCGTCTCGAACATGAGCGCATCGGGCAGGGGCGGACGGGGGCCGTCCTTCAGGTGATGCAGGAAGAACGGCAGCTCCACCGAGTCGCGGTAGAACTCGCTCGTCTTCGCGCCGAAGCGCGCGTTGCCCACGCGATCGCCGTCACCGCGGTTCCAGCCACCGTGCACCCAGGGGCCCATCACGATCATGTTGGTGGCGCCCGGGCTCTGCGCCTCGATGGCGCGGTAGGTGTTGAGCGGGCCCGCGAGATCCTCGGCGTCGAACCAGCCGCCCACCGTGAGGATGGCGGGCTTCATCCCCTTGAGGTGGGGCCGCAGGTTGCGCGCCTGCCAGTACGCGTCGTAGCTGGGGTGATCGACGAGGGTGGTCCAGAGCGGCTGCGTGCCCTTGAAGTACCGGCTCTCCGCATTGGCCAGGGAGCCGAGCGACAGGTAGAACTGGTAGCCGTCCGGCGTGCCCATGGTGAAGGGAGCGAACACCGGGTCCGGTCCCACCTCGGTGCGTGGGCCGCGGCCGAAGCGCTGGTAGAAGCCGAAGTTGTGCGGCAGCAGGAAGGCGCCGTTGTGAAAGAGGTCGTCGCCCTGCCAGATGTCGGTGATGGGCGCCTGCGGCGAGCAGGCCTTGATGGCCGGGTGCGCGTCGATGCAGCTGGCCGACGTGTAGAAGCCCGGGTACGAGCCGCCGGTGATCCCCACGCGGCCGTTGTGATGCCGCACGTGCTTCAGCAGCCACTCCACGGTGTCGTACGCGTCGCTGCTCTCGTCCACGTCGCGTGGCCCGCGCTTCACCGGTACGTGCGGCGTCATCTCGGTGAACCTGCCTTCCGAGTAGTTGCGCCCTCGCACGTCCTGATAGACGAAGATGAACGGCTCGTCCGCGTAGCGCGCGCTGGGTCCGAGCGAGGTGCGGTACGCATCGGCGCCGTAGGGCGCCACGCCATATGGCGTGCGCGTCATGAGCATGGGATACGTACGCGTGGTGTCGCGCGGCACGTAGACGGCGGTGAAGAGGTGCACGCCGTCGCGCATGGGGATGCGCATCTCGTGCTTCTGATAGCCGGCCTTCACCACCTCGGCGGCCGCGGCGGCGGCCGCCGCGTTCGGCGTGGGGCGCTGCGCGTGGAGCGCGGCGGGCAGGCAGAGGAACAGCGCGCCGAGCGCGAGCCGGCGGTGGGACAGTTGCGACATGAACGGGGTGTCCGGGGTGGCGCGCACCGACGACGGGGAGCGTCGGTGGCCTGTCCGGTGTACGGACGCCCGGAGGGTACCGTTGCGGCGCGGGGCGCGCAAACGACCACCGGCTCCCACCCAGAGGGCGGAAGCCGGTGATCGACCTCATCCAGCCGAGCAGCGTCGCCCGACTGGACCCTTCGTCACGTCAGGAGCGAGATCAGAACCGGACGCCGAGTGCGCGTTGGACGGCCTCGGGGTCGCCGAAGTCCACGCCCGGATAGCGGCTCACGAGCGCGGAGACCGGCGTGCCGGCGATCGTCACCACGCGGATGTCCTGGGGGCTGACGCCGAAGTCAGCGTGGAACCGCACCCAGCCTACCTCGAGGTGGTTCACCCAGATCCACGTATCTGAAAGCCCGTCCATCAGCGGGAATGGAGTCCAGTAGATACTGGAGCCGGCCGGCCGGGCGTAGACGAGCACCGCGCCGTTGTCCAGGATGTCCCTCGTGAGGGCGGGGACAGCGATGGACGTCGTCGTGTACAGGGTCAGCTGCACGTTGCGCACGATCGTGCTCCGGACGTTGGCGTTGCCGTTGGTGCCATCGGTGCCATTGGTGCCATTGGTGCCATTGGTGCCGTCGGCACCTGCAAGACCCGCCGGTCCCTGCGCCCCGACGGGGCCCTGGGGGCCCGCCGGGCCAGTCGCTCCGTCGCCGCACGCGGCTCCCATCACCAGCAGCAACACGGTACTGCACAGCGCTCTGGCATTCATCGCCGTCTCGTTCGCGAAGTGTGGAAAGGCCGGTCGGGCGCGATGCGCTCCACCAGCGCGGCGGTCAGCCCGCCAGCGCGCCCGAGCGCCAGGGCGGCCGGGTTGGTTCACGGGCTAGACGGACGCGCAGGGAGGATGGCAACTCGCGCGGCGCGAGTTTTCCGCGGCCGGGTGGAAACATCTGATGCGCGCCGATGCTCCGCGCGCGCCCGCGTTCCCGGTCGGCTACGGCGTCCGCTGCCCCGCGAGCCGGGCGATGGCGCCGAGTGCCGCGAGCAGCGTGATCTCGTCCTCCGGCGCCCAGGCGGCCACGTCGCGCACCGTCTGCCGCACCCACCCGGGATCGGCCGCGCCCCGCGCGATCGCGACGACGCGCTCGGCCAGCAGCTCGGCGCGCAACCGCGCGAGCTGGGTGGCGATCGGCGCGACTTCAGGCGAGCCCGGCGTGGCGTCGGCGTGCGCGACGAGCAGGCGCTCGACGCGGCGAATCGCGCCGTCGAACGCGGCGGCGAGCTGGGAGGAATCGGGAGACGAGGTCATGATGCCATCCGACGCGGCGGCATGGCCGGGCGTCACGCGCCGCGCCCACCCGCCGCCCCCGATGGCGTGACCGGTATACCTGCCATCTGGTGCACGGGCCAGGCCGGCCCGCGCTGGATGCGGTGGTGTGGGGCCGACGCGAGCCTGGCGCTCGCGCCAGGAGTGCGGGGTGACATGAACTCCCCGCCGCTCTCTGGCCGTCATCCCGAGCGGCGCGGCCCTTCTCTTTCCTTTGTCATCCCGAGCGGCGCGGCCCGGAGGGCCGCGTAGTCGAGG
>DATANT010000385.1:0-4568 GCA_036266115.1 Gemmatimonadaceae bacterium
GGCCGGAGGTCGCCACCTCCGAGCCGCGCTCGGCGGCGGCCGGTACCCCACCGCCGCCCACGGCGGCATCGGTGGCCCGGGCGCCGGCCAGGATTCCCACCCCGGCGCTGCCGCCCACCAGCATCCCGATTCCCGCGTCCGGCGCGCGGTCGCCGACGGCAGCCCCGGTCGCGCCGAAGCCGGAGACCTCCACCCCCGGCGCCAGCGGCGCGTCCACTGGCGGGCTGGAGACCCGCACCCTCGCGATCTCGCTCGGTGGGCTCCACTCCTGCGCGGTCGGGGTGGACAGCCGGCTCTACTGTTGGGGCAGCAACGACCGCGGGCAGTTGGGCGCGGGGCGCACCGACGCGCGGCTCGGGCCCACGCCGGTGGCGGGCTCCACCACGTTCGAGTCGGTGGCCGCGGGCACCGCCCACACCTGCGGACTGAGCCGCGACGGTCTCGCCTGGTGCTGGGGTGGCAACGACCGGGGACAGGTGGGCGACGGCAGTACCGTGGCGCGAATCACCCCGGTGCGCGTGTTTGGCGGGCGCCGCTACACCCAGATTCGCGCGTCCATCGCGCACACCTGCGCGCTGGACACCGACGGCAGCGCCTGGTGCTGGGGGCGCAACGCCAACGGGCAGCTGGGCGACGCCAGCACGAACGACCGGCTGATCCCCGTGCTCGTGACGGGTGGCCACCGGTTCCGCACGCTCGCGACTGGCTGGCATCACACGTGCGCTGTGGACGCGCAGGGCCAGGCCTGGTGCTGGGGCAGCAACGTCGACGGGCAGCTGGGTGACAGCACGGCATCCAGCCACATCGTGCCGGTGGCGGTGCGCACGGAGGCACGCTTCACCCAGATCGCGGCCGGTGCCGCCCACACGTGCGGGCTCACCGCGCGAGGCACCGCCTACTGCTGGGGACGCAATGCCGCCGGCCAGCTCGGCGACGGAACGGTGGCCAGCACGCCTGTGCCGACGCGGGTGCAGGAGGACGGTCGCATGGTGAGCCTCGTGGCCGGCAGCGTGCACAGCTGTGCACTACTCGCGAACGGAAACGCATCGTGCTGGGGACGAAACAATTACGGTCAGCTGGGCGACGGTACCACGGCAGATCGCGCACTGCCAGTTCCGGTGGCGGCGCCGACGGTGTTCGTCCGCCTCGACGCGAGCGGGGCGCACACCTGCGGCACCACCCGCGCCGGCGTGAGCTACTGCTGGGGATACAACGTCGATGGCCAGCTCGGTGATGGCACACGAGTCAACCGACCGCGGCCCACGCGGGTGGGCGGCGCACCGGAGTAGGCGCGCAGGGTCTCGCCCGCACTGGGCGACCCGCTGGCTGGCCATCGCGCTCGTGCTCGGCTGCGGCGACTCCTCCACCGCCCCGCCCACGGGTGACGTCGCGCGCCTGATACTCTCTCCGGAGACGGCCGCCGTCCCGGTCGGGGAGTCCCGTCCCCTCACCCTGAGCTTCCAGAACGCGGCCGGCGCGGAGCTCCCGCCAGTGGCCGGAGTCTTCTGGTCGTCCAGCAACCCGGACGTGGCCGCGGTGACGCAGGAGGGCGTGGTCACGGCGGTCGCGCTCGGCGAGAGCCAGGTGGCGGCCAGCCTCGCCGGCACATCGGCCACGGCCCGGATCTCCGTCGTGCCGCAACCGGTGGCCACCGTGCAGGTGAGCCCCGCCACGGTGAGCCTGCGGGTCGCGCAGACGGCGGCGCTCAGCGCGGTGACCCTGTCCGCCGGCAACGCGACGCTGACGGGACGGGCCATCACCTGGAGCACCACGAACGCGGACGTGGCCGGGGTGAGCGACGCCGGCGTGGTGACCGCCGTGGCCCCAGGCACCGCGCGCATCACGGCCACGAGCGAGGGAATCGCTGGCGGCGCCGACGTCACCGTCTCGCCGGCCTCCCTGGCTTCCATCACCGTGACGCCGAACCGCCCCACCGTGGGCGTGGGACAGAGCGTGGTGCTGGCCGCGGTGCTCGTGGACGAGCTGGGCGCACCCGTCACCGGCCGCTCCGTGACCTGGTCCACAGCCGACGCCGGCATCGCCTCGGTGGGCGCTGACGGCCGAGTGACGGGAGTGAAGCCGGGTACCACCACCATCTCGGCGGGACTGGACGGCGTGGCGGGCAGCGCAACGGTGACCGTCACGGCTGGCCCGGTGAGTCAGGTGACCGTCTCGCCCGCCACCGCGAGCGTGACCGAAGCGAAGACCGTCACGCTCACCGCCACCCTGCGTGACGCCGGCGGCAATGTGGTGACCGGTCAGCCGGTGAGCTGGCGCTCGAATGCCTCGGGTGTTGCCACCGTCACGTCCGGCGGCGTCGCCCGCGGGGTGTCGCCCGGCACGGCCATCATCACCGCCACCGTGGGCTCGAACAGCGGGAGCGCCGTGCTCACCGTCACGGCGGTGCCGGTCGCCAGCGTCGCCGTTTCACCCTCACCCGCCACCGTGCGCGTGGGCGAGACGGTGAAGCTCGACGCCACCCCGCGCGCGGCCGACGGCTCGGCGCTCACCGGACGCGTGGTGCAGTGGAGCTCCTCCAACGAGTCGCGGGCGATCGTCTCGAGCTCCGGGCTCGTGCGCGGCGTGTCGCCGGGCGGCGTGACCATCACGGCGCGCAGCGAGGGCAAGTCCGGCACGGCCGCGGTGACCGTCACGGCGGCCGCGGTGGCGTCGGTCGCCGTGAGCCCCGCGACCCTTGGCCTCGCCATCGGCCAGACGGACCGTCTCACCGCGACCGTGCGCGATGCCAGCGGCAACCCGCTCGAGGGTCGAACCGTGAGCTGGACGACGTCCGATGCCGCGATCGCCACCGTGGATGCGGCCGGGGTGGTGACGGCCAGGGCCGCCGGTACGGCTACCATCACCGCCGCGAGCGAGGGCAAGTCCGGATCCGCCAGGGTGACAGTCACCAGCGCGCCGGTGGCCACCGTGGTGGTCACGCCGGCCACGGCGGCGCTCCTCGTGGGCCAGACCCGCGCGCTCGCCGCGGAGCTGCGTGACGCGCGCGACAACGTCCTCACCGGACGCGCGGTGGAGTGGACCACCTCCGACGCGGCGGTCGCCACCGTGGACGGCGCGGGGGTGGTGACTGCCGTCGCGCCCGGTGCAGCCACCATCACCGCCAGGAGCGAGGGAAAGAGCGGCACCGCCGCGATCACCGTGAGCGCCACGCCGGTGGCGAGCGTCGAGGTCGCGCCGGCCACCGCGTCGGTGCGCCTCGGCGCCACCACCACGCTGGTCGCCACGCCCCGCGATGGCGGTGGGAACGCGCTCACCGGGCGCGTGGTGATCTGGAGCTCGTCCGATGATGGTGTGGCGACGGTCTCCAGCGCCGGGGTGGTCACCGGGCGCACGCTTGGCACCGTGACCATCACGGCGACCAGCGAGGGGAAGTCGGGCAGCGCCACCATCACGGTGTTGCCCGTGGCGGTGGCCAGCGTGGTCGTGTCGCCGTCCGCGGCGACGCTCGTCGTGGGCGAGCTGCAGACGCTGACCGCCGAGGCCAGGGATGCGGGCGGGACCGTGCTCACGGGGCGGAGCGTGGAGTGGACGTCGTCCGACGGCGCCGTGGCGACGGTGAACGGGGGAGGGGCGGTGCGCGGCGTGGCCGTGGGCACCGCCACCATCACGGCGACGAGCGAAGGGGTATCGGGCACGGCCGCGGTCACCGTCAACGCACCGCCCCCGGTGGTCGCATCGGTGACCATCGACCCGCCGAGCGCGGATCTCGACGTCGGCCAGACGGTGCGCCTCACGGCCACGCCGCGCACCAGTGAAGGCGAGGTGGTGACCGGTCGTACCGTCGTCTGGGAGTCGGGGGATGCCGCCGTGGCCACCGTCGATGCCACGGGCCTCGTGACCGCGGCTGGTCCTGGCAGCACGAACATTCGCGCGAGAGTGGACGGCGTCGATCAGACCGCTGCCATCTCGGTGCGTGCCCTGGAGCCATCCCTCATCGAGCGCGTGAGTGGAGACGGCCAGACCGGAGCGCCGGATAGGACGCTGCCTGCACCGCTGGTGGTGAGGGTGGTGAACGCACGAGGCGAGCCGTTCGCCGATGTGCGGGTACAGGGAGACTTGCGCAGCAAGGATGGCAGGCTCACGCCGGAGGAGATGCGAACCCGCGACGATGGTGTCGCCAGCTTCTCGTGGCGAATGCCGGCTGGCGCCGCTCGCGGTGACAAGAAGGTGAGGGTCGCCCTGCTCCTGCCCGACTTTCCGTCCGTCGCTCCGGCGGAGTTCGAGGCCACGGTACGCGACGACGAGGCTGGCGCCGATGCCGCGGTGGAACCGTTGAGGTCATGAGGCGGACCCGCGCGCAGTCGGATGGCACGACGTGGTCCCGGGGCTCGCGCTCCCTCTTGTGGCTGATCGCGCTGGGGCTCGCGTCGGCCCCCCTCCAGGCGCAGGACGGCCTCACGCTCAAGCGCGCGCTGCCGCCGCCGTCGCAGCCGGCGCGCTGCGCCGCGCAGCCCCGCCCCGCGCCGCCCGCGCCGCGCCTGGCGGATTCCGCGCGCGCGATCGAGCGGGCCGGAGCCGCCGCCGCGCTACTGGGCGACGTGGACGAC
>DATANT010000386.1:0-6278 GCA_036266115.1 Gemmatimonadaceae bacterium
AGTGCACCCCGCCGGCGCCCGGCGCCGAGCGGGCGAGCAGCGTGAGCACGCCGATCAGCACGACGGCGAGACCGCTGTCCACAAACCAGCGCGCGTCGAACGAGATCGCATCGTACCGGGTGCCGGCGACCCTGGGGTGCAGCACCCCGACGGCGACGGTGAGCCAGCCGGCGACGCTGAGGACACCGCGCGCCACACGCCCTCCCTGGGCGTCGGGAGCGCCTCAGCGTCAGCGGCGCGCCGAACTTCAGCAGTCGGAGCCGCCGTTGTCCGCCCGCTCGCCGCGCGCACGGCTGGCCTGGATCGGAGGACACGGGACGGAGCCGAACGAGCAGAACACGCAGCACTCCCCCGCCTTCGGCCGCAGCAGCGTGTGGCAGCCGGCGCACTCGTGGAAGAACAGGCAGCCGTCGGTCGGCATCGCCAACGTCTCGGCGCGGCCGCAGGCCGGGCAGGTGAGGAGCGAGGTGAGCGTCACGGTCATGCGCGAACGATACGCCGCTCGTTCGGGGAGCGCCAAGCTAGACGCCCTGCGGGAGTGGGGTGGCGCGGGGGGAGTGGCACCTGGCATGACTCCGACGTACGCGCCGGCGACGCGCAGGACGGCGGCGAGCCCACGACGCGGGCCATCAACGGGTGACTTTCCGGCAGAACGGCAAGCTCTGGGCAGCCAGATACCCCCCAGGGAGATGGGACAAGACTTCTGAGACAACAGAGACAAGACTTCTGCGCCACCACAGGTCCGAGCGCTCCCGGAGCGCTCATCGTAGGACAGCAGTCGACCGGCGGCGGTCCCGGATCGCTGAACGCCCACCGCGCAGGCGCGGTGGGCGTTCGCGTGTCCGGAACGTGAAGAGGGAGCCGGCGCGAACTACCTGGGAAGGCGAAGGGCGAGCCCGGCGACGAGACCCAGGTCGCGCGTCGACCCGGCAGGAGCGCCCACCCGCGTCCATCGCGTCTCGGCGAACAACCGGGTGCGGGCCGCCGTGGTCGCCACGCCGGCGCCGATGAGGACCGCCGCGTCGGTGCGGGAGGTCGTCTGCTGGAAGGCGGCGTCCGGCACCGGGCCGCCTCCTGCCCGCAGGACCAGCAGCTCGCTGTGCCACGCCACGCCGGCCCCCGCGAGCGCGTACGGCGCGACGCGCGAGAAGCGCCATGGCGTGTACCGCGCCGCGACGAGCACTCGGCTCTGCCGGAGATTCCCCGAGATGGGGCTCCCGGGATGGCGGTGGATGTCCTGTGCGTCGCCGCTCCACTCCGCCCGCACCGCGAGCTGCTCGGTGAAGGGCCGGTCGACGGCGACGAGGGCGGCGGGACCGGCGCGGCGATCCGCGCCCGGACGCGCGAGGGGGAACGCCCCGCCGGCTCCCATCCAGGCGGCGATGCCCGGCACCGCCCGCGGCGCGCCCTGAGCACCCAGAGGCGCTGCCACGGGCCAGATCAGCGCCGCGGCGAGGAGCCCCGCGGCCAGGCGTGTGCCTGGACGGGCCGCCCTCAACGGGCGCTCGCGCCGAGCGCGCCGGCCGCTGGCACCAGCGCGAGTCTGATGGCCACGAGGTCGGCGGGGTCCAGGGCTGGCGACCCGACGGGCACCCGGCCGTCGTCGAGCGAGGGGCTGGTGCGCTCGATCCACTCGTACGCGTGGGCCAGGCCGATCCGCGCGGCGGGCAGGCGACCGGCGATCAGGTCCCGGCGGAGCGTACCCAGTAGTTGGCCGAGCTCGTTTCGCATGCGCGGGTCGGACACGGTCGGGACGAGCCGCTCCACGGCGTCCTCGAGCGGCTGGATGACGATCGGCGAGTCGGGTGCAAGGGCCATCGGCTGGGCGCAGACGACGTCGTAGCAGACCGCCTCCGTCGCCTGGACGGGCATGGTGATGGAGTCGCCGCGGCAGGCGCCCAGCAGGGCCACGAGCGTGACGGCGGCGCGTAGGGGGTGAGCGAGAGATGCTGGGCGGGAGGCCAGCGTAGTGGGCCGAGCGAGCAGGGAAGACGGCGAGCGCATACACACGAGTGTGGAGTGGGCGGCCAGGTGCGGCGCGAGTGGCGGACCCGCCGCGAGTGGGTGCCGGGAGGACCATCCGGATCCAGCCGCCTCGATTGGCCGATCCGCAATGACGAGCCACCTGGCCGTTGGTCTCACTCACGGGCGAGGCCGCCCGGGCCGTGTCGCGGCACGATCGTTCCAGCTCGCACGACGGCCCCGTCACGCCCGGCAGTGGAGCGCACCGGATCGCCGCGGAACAGGCATCGCGCGCACCGGGATGGCGCGCCCGGTTGGGGCGCACCTGGTTGACGCACCGGAATGATGTGCCGAGCGGTGCGGGGATGGCGTGTGGGAGGCGCCGGGAGGCGATGAGTGCGAGCCGGTGCGCGATCGTCGTGGGCGTTGGGACGAACCGGCCCGGGTAACGCGTCGAGTTGCCCACCGGGATACCCACCGGGTGACCCACCGGGTTACCCGCCTGTCACCGCGCTCGTCTGGACCCGAGAGACTGCCGGTTGCGCCGGAGCAGGGCGCGGAACTTCAGTGGAGGTTCACTCCTCATGCGTGGGACGCGAGACGGGCACATGCCCTGTACGGCTTTGAGATTCGTGGCACTCGCGCTCCTCGGCGCCGGCCTTCCGGCGGCTGGCGGCGCGCAGCAGACCTCCGCACCCGCGGCCACGGCTGCCGCGGACAGTGGCGTGGTGCACACCGTGCGCAAGGGCGACACCCTGTGGGACCTGGCGCGCACCTACCTGTCCGATCCCTTCGCCTGGCCGGTGATCCACCGGCTGAACGGCGACGTCGTGAAGGATCCGCACTGGATCTATCCCGGTGAGAAGATCCGCATCGTCGCCGGCGAGCGTCCGACGTCGGCCGCCAGTGGGGTGGCGGTGGTGGGCAACGTGACGGTGAGCGAGCCGGCGCCGTACGTGGAGCCGGATACCGTGACGGAGGAGGCGGTGGAGAGCGAGGATCGCATCGCGTTCGGCGTGACGCGGTCGACCGTCGCGTCCGGCGCCGTGCCGATGGCTGCGCGCCTGGCGGAGCCGGTGGTTCGGCAGGGCGACTACCTCTCCGCGCCGTACGTGAGCGCGGAGGGCGGCCCGGGTGGCGGCACCATCGTCAGCGCCGCCGATCCGGTGGCGGTGTACGGCAACGAGCCGCGCTGGTTGCAGGTCTACGAGACGGTCTATCTCACGCTCCCCGCCGGCTCGGACGTGAGCACGGGCGCGCAGTACGTGATCTACACCCTGGGCGAGCGGATCTGGCAGCTGGGGCAGCTCGTGGTGCCCACGGGCGTGGTACGCGTGGAGAGCGCGGAGCCTGGGCTCGCGGTGCAGGCTCGCATCGTCAAGCAGTTCCAGCCCATCGCCATCGGCCAACGGCTGCTGCCGTTCGACACGCTCGCCATCGGCAGCACGCCACCGCGGCCCACGAGCGACGGCGCGCGCACCGAGGTGGTGTGGGCCAACGACGATCCGGTGCCGACCGTGAACGACTTCGTGGTGCTGCGCGCGCCCTCCGCGGGTTCGATGCAGCCGGGCGACGAGGTGACGCTGCTGCGGCCCATGACGCGTGAGGGCGGCGTGGCGGTGCCGGAGGGGGCGCTGGCGCGCGCCCGCGTGGTGCGCAGCGGCGTGGGCTCGGTCACTGCGATCATCGACGCGCAGGCGCACCCCACCGTTCAGGTGGGTACGCCCGGCCGGGTGACGGCGCGGATGCCGTAACCATGTGAGGCAGCGCACGATCCGGCCCCAGCGGAGCGGTACCAGGGGCCGGCGTTCGGATTAGATTGTTGGCGGAGTCATGACCGCCATCGCCCATTTCATCGCGATCTCGCTGTACCTCGGCGCCGCGGCCCTGGCCGCGGCGCCGTTCGCGCGCCCGGTGCCAGCGCCGGTGACCGGTGTTACGCGCGTGCTGGCCCTCGGGGTGCTGGCGCACGCCGTGGCGCTGCTCGCCGCCACGCACGAGCTGGGGCACTTTCCGATCACGGGCCTGGGGCCGGCGCTCTCGTTCGCCGGATTCGTGCTGGCCGTCACGCTGCTCGTGGTGGAGTGCCTGGCCCGCGAGGTGTCGCTCACGCTGGCCGCCGCCCCGCTGGTGGCGCTGTGCACCGTGACCGCCAACCTGATCGGCATGCAGACGCTCGCGCCCATCGACGGCGCGCAGGGCGCCTGGCTCACTTCGCACATCGCGCTCAGCTTTGCCGGGATCGCCGCCTACGCCACCGCCGCGGCGGCGGGCGCGGTGTACCTGGCCGAGCATCGCGAGCTGCGCTCGCGCCGGTTCGGCGTGCTCTTCCGCTTCTTCCCGCCGCTCGAGACGCTCGATCGCGTGAACCACCTGGCGTCGCTCGGCGGCTGGCTGGGGCTCACGCTGGGCGTGGCGCTGGCGTTCGCGTACTCGGCGGCCTATGGGTTCGGCGACCTGCCGCAGCTGATCTGGGGCACGGCGGCGTGGCTGGGCATCACCACCCTGGCCGTGGGGCGGGTGCTGGGCGGCTGGCGGGCGCGCCGGGCCGCGCTGGTGGCGAGCCTGACGTTCGCGGCCGTGGTGGCGCTCTACGTGATCGCGCGCCTCACGGTCTCCGGCCCGGGCCGGTTCCTGTGACCGGCGTGCCGGTGGTGCTCGAGGGCCCCGCCATTGCCGCGCTGGTGGTGGGCGGCGGCACGGTGGGCACGCGCCGCGCTGCCACGCTGCTCGCCGCCGGCGCCCGCGTGCGCGTGGTGGCTCCCGAGCTGAGCGACGAGCTGCGGCGCCTGGCCGCGGGCGACCCCCGGCTGGCGCTCGAACAGCGCGACTTCGCGGTGGGGGACGTGGCCGACGCGAACCTCGTGATCGCCGCCACGGATGACCGCGCGGCGAACGCCGCGGTGGCCCGCGCGGCGCGCGCGCTGCACCGGCTGGTGAACGTGGCCGACGCGCCGGGCGAGGGCGACTGGGTGAGCGCGGCCACGCACCGCGCGGGCGCCGTGACGGTGGGCGTGACCGCGGGCGGCGTGCCCGGCGCGGCGCGCCGCATGCGCGACGCGCTGAGCGCGCGCTTCGATGACCGCTACGCGCGCGCCGTGGACGCGCTGGCCGCGCTGCGGGCGCGGCTGCTCGCCAACGGCGATCGCGACGCCTGGCGCCGCGCCCAGACGGAGCTGATCGGTGCGGACTTCTGCGCGCAGGTGGAGTCGGGCGCACTGCCGGAACGGGTGCAGCGATGGGGCTGACGGTCGTCGGGGTGAACCACCACACCGCGCCCATCGAGGTGCGCGAGCGGCTCGCCTATGCCACCGACGAGGTGGTGCCGGTGCTGCACGCGGTGCGGGCGGAGGCCGGGGTGCCGGAGGCGCTGGTGCTCTCCACGTGCAACCGCACCGAGTTCTATCTGGTGGAGGGCGCCGCGGACGCCGCGCCCCACCTCTGGGCGCGCCTGTCGGCGCGCCTGGGAGCGCCGGCGGCGCCGCACGGCTACGTGCACCGCGACAAGGAAGCCGTCGCGCACCTGTTCCGGGTGGCCGCGGGCATGGACTCCATGATCCTGGGCGAGGCCCAGATCCATGGCCAGGTGCGCCGCACCTGGGAGACCGGGCGTCCCGCGTCGGGCGTGGTGCTCAACCGCCTGTTCCAGACGGCGCTGCAGGTGGCCGGGCGGGTGCGTTCCGAGACGGCGCTGGGCCACGGCGCGGCGTCGGTGAGCTCGGCGGCGGTGCTGCTGGCGCGGCAGATCTTCGGATCGCTCGCCGGGCGCCGGGCCATGGTCCTGGGCGCGGGCGAGATGGCGGAGCTGGCGCTGGAATGCCTGCTGGCCGAAGGGGTGCGGGCGGCGGTGGTGGCCAACCGTACGTTCGACCGCGCCCAGGAGCTCGCGCAGCGCCACGGGGCGGTGGCCATGCACTACGAGGAGTGCTGGCGGGAGCTGGAGAGCGTGGACCTGCTGCTCTCGTCCACGGCCGCGCGGCACGCGGTGGTGACGCCCGATCACGTGCGGCGTGGGTTGACGCGGCGCGGTGGCCGCCCACTTTGCATTCTCGACATCGCGATGCCTCGCGACGTGGAGCCCGCGGTGCGGGAGCTGGACAACGTGTTTCTCTACGACCTGGACGACCTCCAGTCCGTGGTGACGGCCAATCTGGAGCGGCGCCGGGAGGAGTTGCCAAGCGCCGAGCAAATGGTCCTGCAGGAGACGCAGCGCTTCTGGGATTGGGTGGCCGGACTCGCCGCCGTTCCCGTGGTGACCCAGGTACGCGCCGAGATGGAGCGGCTGCGCGAGCGTGAGCTCGCCCAGATGCTGCGCC
>DATANT010000387.1:0-9876 GCA_036266115.1 Gemmatimonadaceae bacterium
GCCCTGCCACGTGCCGCGCCCGATGCGCGCCGGTGGGCGCCGCCGCCCGCCGCACCCGCGGCGCAGCTCGGGCTGTTCGCCGCCGAGGAGCACGCCGTGGTGCGGCGGCTGCGCGAGCTGGACCCCAACAGCACCACGCCGCTGGATGCGTTGCGGTTGCTGGCGGAGCTGGTGGAGGAGGCGCGGAAGGCGTAGGAGGCGGGGGGCGGCGGGAAGCACGGGCGGCGGGAACGGCGGAAGGCGGCACCACGGTAGTGAAGGCGATCCCGACACTCGCTCGCCGTCCTGCGGACGGCTCGCTCCTGCGGGATGACACGGAAGAAGAGGCCCAGCCCACGCGGTCCTTCCGCCGGTGCACGGCCGAATGGGGTGCCGGCCCCCCTTGTCATCCCGCAGGAGCCCCGCCGAAGGCGGGGCGAGTGTCGGGATCGCTCTCCCTCGCGGCGGTTCGACCGCTGGTCCCTGACCGCGGCAGGAGGGACGCGGAGCACGCGCGTGCGGGGTGACGCGCTCCCCGCACCCACGCCGCGCACTTCGGGGTACGAGGCTCACCGCGCCCGGCCGCTCGCCGATGACCCACGCTCCACGAGGTGATCCGATGCGCCCCACCCCGCTCGCCGCGCTCCCGCTGGTGCTGCTCGCTGCCGGCTGCGGGGGCTCGGGCGATCCCGTCACGGGCAACCCCGCGCCCGGCCCGCCGGCGGTGGAGCTGGTGGCGCGGCCGGTGGTGACGGGTCTCGCGCAGCCGGTGTACGTCGCCGCGCCGCCCGGCGACGGCCGGCTGTTCGTGGTGGAGCAGGCGGGGCGCGTTCGCGTGGTGAAGGACGGCGCGCTGCTCGCCGCGCCCTTCCTGGACATCACGCCCCTGGTGGGCTCGGGCGGCGAGCGCGGGCTGCTGAGCATCGCCTTCCATCCCGACTACGCGGCGAACGGCTGGTTCTTCGTGAACTACACGGATCTCGCCGGCCACACGCACGTGGTGCGCTACCGGGTGTCGGCCGACCCCGATGTGGCCGACGCCGCGTCCGCGTCGCCGGTGCTGTTCGTGGAGCAGCCATTCGCCAACCACAACGGCGGGCTGGTGGTGTTCGGGCCGGATGGCATGCTGTACGTGGGAATGGGCGATGGCGGCAGCGGCGGCGACCCATTCGGCAACGGCCAGCGTCTGGACACCATGCTGGGCAAGCTCCTGCGCCTCGACGTGAACGGCGCCGCGCCCTACACCGTGCCCCCCGACAACCCCTTCGTGGGCCGCGCGGACGCCCGGCCGGAGATCTGGGCGTACGGGCTGCGCAACCCGTGGCGCTTCGCGTTCGATGGCGCCGAGGGGCGCCTCTACGTGGCCGACGTCGGCCAGGGGCTGGCGGAGGAGGTGACCGTGGTGGCGGCGAGCGAGCCCGCGGTGAACTACGGCTGGAACGTGATGGAAGGGACGAGCTGCTACGCCGGCACCGCGTGCGACCGCACCGGGCTGCGCCCGCCGACCTTCGAATACACGCACGCCGACGGGTGCTCGATCACCGGCGGCTACGTCTATCGCGGCAGCATCGCGGCGTTGCGGGGGCACTACTTCTACGCCGACTACTGCCGCGGCTGGGTGCGGAGCATTCGGGTGAGCGCAGACGGCACCACGAGCGGCGCGCGGGAGTGGGCGTTCGGCTCCCTGGGCAACGTGACGTCGTTCGGGGAGGATGCGAGCGGGGAGCTGTACGTGGTGTCGGCGAACGGGACGGTCTATCGGGTGGAGGAGCGGTAGGGGTAGGGGAGTGGTGAGCTGGCGGGAGTTGGCGGTCGGCGGCGGGGCGGCGGCTCGCGGCGGCGGGTGGTCGGGGCGCGTCGAGAGCCGCGCACGGGGGTCCCCCCCCAACCACGAGGGTAGCTCCGCTCCCCCCACCCACCACCACCCCCCGCCCGCCCCTCGTACCCTCCCATTCCAGCCTCGCCCCCGACCGTCTCCTACCCCCCCTCCCGGGCCCCCGAGTAGATTCTCCCCATGCGCCGTACCGCCATCCCCGCCCTCCTGCTCCTCCTCGTCACCGCCTGCGAGCAGAGCGGTGGGGAAGGACGGATGACGGCGGACGAGCGGCTGCCCGTGATGCGCAACGACCCACCGCCGTTTCACTATCCGCCGGCGCTCTACGCACAGAAGGTGCAGGGCAACGTCGTGCTGCGACTCTGGGTGGACTCGCTGGGCCAGTGCCGTCCCGAATCCACGCGCGTGGTGGAGAGCTCGGGCTACCCCGCGCTCGACTCGGCCGCCGTCACCGGGGCCCGACAGCTCGCCTTCTCTCCCGCGATCGAGGACGGGGCGCCGGTGTCGCTCGCCATCCTCTTTCCCGTCTACTTCCGTCATCCCGACGCGGCACCGCTGCCCGGAGACTCCGTGCTCCAACAGGCCGCTCCCGCCGCTCCCGCTCCCGTCGCCCCATGACGCACACCGCCAGCCCCAGCGCCGCGGATCTCGCCGCCCTTCCTGCCAGCGACGCGGCGCTCCAGCCGCGCCACCGCCGTCCCTACGACGACGTGCTGCAGACCATCGGGTGGACGCCGCTCATCCGCCTGCACCGGGTGGCGCGCGGCATCGTCACGCCCGTCTACGGCAAGGCCGACTTCTTCAATCCCGGCGGCTCCGTGAAGGACCGCATCGGGATGCCGATCATCGAGCGCGCCGAGCGGGAAGGCCAGCTCAAGCCCGGCGGCACGATCGTGGAGGGCACGAGCGGCAACACCGGCGTGGGGCTCGCCATCGCGGCCGCCATCAAGGGCTACCGCTGCATCTTCACCATGCCCGACAAGATGTCGCAGGAGAAGGTGCGGCTGCTCAAGGCCTTCGGCGCGGAGGTGATCATCACCCCCACGGCGGTGCCGCCCGACCATCCCGACAACTACGTGGTGATGGCCCGCCGCATCGCGGCCGAGACGCCCAACGCGGTGCTCGCCAACCAGTTCTACAACGAGGCCAACCCCGCCGCGCACTACGCCACCACGGGCCCCGAGCTGTGGGAGCAGACGGAGGGCCGCATCACGCACTTCGTGGCGTCGGCCGGCACCGGCGGCACGCTCACCGGCGTGGCGCGCTACCTCAAGGAGCGCAACCCGAAGATCCAGATCATCGCCGGCGACCCGGCGGGGTCCATCCTGGCCGAGACGTGGCGGAGCGGCGCGGCCACCGAGGAAGGACGGCCGTACAAGGTGGAGGGGATCGGGCAGGACAAGGTGCCGGGCACGCTGGACCTCTCGCTGATCGACGAGTACGTGACCGTGACCGACCGCGACGCGTTCGCCATGGCGCGCCGCCTGACGCGAGAGGAGGGGCTGTTCGTGGGCGGCTCGTCGGGGCTCATCACGCACGTCGCGCTCAACGTGGCCAGGCGCGTGAACGACCCCGAGGCCCTCGTCGTCACCTTCCTCTGCGACACGGGGGAGCGCTACCTCTCCAAGCTCTACAACGACGAGTGGATGCGCGAGAACCAGATGCTCGACGCCGAGCGCGTGTCGCTGGACGACGTGCTGGGCGGCAAGCAGGGGGACATGCCCACGGTGGTGAGCGTGGCGCCCGGCGCGTCGGTGCGGCAGGCGCTCAAGCTCATGGCGCTCCACAACATCTCCCAGCTGCCGGTGATGGAGGGCGCGAGCTGCGTGGGCTCGGTGAGCGAGAGCGCGCTCACGGTGCGGGGGCTGGAGGACGCGCGGGTGCTGGACCAGTCCGTGGGCGACGTGATGGACGCGCCCTACCCGCTGGTGGACGCCACCCAGCCCGCGGACTCCGTGGTCAAGCTGCTCACGAAGAGCAACCGCGCGGTGCTCGTGCGAGCGGACGGCGGGATCCGCGGGATCGTGACGCGCACGGACATGCTGCATCACCTCATGGCCAAGTAGGGCGCGTTCATGAACATCACGGTCCTCCTCGGCGGCACCTCGTCCGAGCGCGACGTCTCGCTCGCCTCTGGGCTGCGCATCGCGGGCGCGCTCGTGGCCCGCGGGCACACCGTGCGGGCGGTGGATCCCGCCCACGGCCCCGTGGACCTGGCGGAGCTGGCGGCGCATCACGTGGAGACGCGTCCCCCCACCCCCGAGGAGCTGGCCGAGCTGGAGCTGGCGGCGCGCGCGGTGCGCCTGGGGGAGCTGGCCGAGGTGCAGGAGGCCGACGTCGTGTTCCTGGCGCTCCATGGCGGGCGCGGGGAAGATGGCACCATCCAGGCGCTGCTCGACCTGCAGGGCGTGCGCTACACCGGCAGCGGACACCTGGCCAGCGCGCTCGCCATGGACAAGGATCTCTCCAAGCACCTGTTCCGCGCGGCCGGGGTGGGCACGGCGGACTGGCAGATGCTCGTGCGCGGGGACGATGTGGAGCGCGTGGAGAACACCATCGGCTACCCGGTGGTGGTGAAGCCGTCCAAGCAGGGATCCACCGTGGGGCTCTCGGTGGTCAAACGACCCGAGGATCTGCGGCCCGCCATCCGCGAGGCGTTCCGGCACGACGACGAGGTGATGCTCGAGCGGTTCGTGCCGGGGCGGGAGCTCACCGTCACGGTGATCGGCGGCGAGGCGCTGCCGGTGGGCGAGATCATCCCGAAGAAGGAGATCTACGACTACGAGTGCAAGTACACCGCGGGGATGGCGGTGGAGGAGTTTCCGGCCCGGCTGGACGCCGACGTCGCGGCCCGGGTGCAGGACGAGGCGCGGCGGGCCTTCGGGGCGCTCAAGCTGAGCGGCTGCGCGCGCATCGACTTCCGACTGGACGCCGAGGAGCGGAGCTGGTGCCTGGAGGCCAACACGCTGCCGGGGATGACGGAGCTCAGCCTGGCACCCCAGGCCGCCGCGGCTGCCGGCATGGATTTCGGCGAGCTGTGCGAGCGCATCGCCTGCCTCGCCCTGGACGGGGCGGGCCGATGAGCACGGCCAGAACGCCGAGCCCGGCCGCCGCGCTGGTGGGCATCCTGTCCACGGTGCAGCCGCAGGGCGTCTGGACGGGACGGCGGCAGCTGGCGGTGCGCTTCGCCGGCGAAGCGGAGACGGCAGTGATGTATTCCGCCTCCGCGCTGGCCGAGGAGCTCGGACGGCTGGCGTCCCACGCGCGATTTCATTCTATTGCACTTACGGGGCGCGACCCGCTCGGCAACGGCGACTTCCTGGACGTGGTGCTCAAGGAGAAGACGCCGCCTCTGCCAGTGATGGCGGATACCGACGGCCAGCGTCCCGAGGCGGTGCGCCAGCTCATCTCGTGCCTGCGGATGGTGCAGGTGACCGTGGGTGCGCGGCCGGCCGACGACGAGCTCGCGCGGGTGGGCGAGACCCTGGCGGCGGCGGCCGATCATGGCGTGGAGCATGCGCTGGTGGTCGTACCGGATGAGCGGGCGACGGACGCGGAGCTCATGCGGGTGGTGCGCGCGGCCCACGCGGCCGGCCCCGACGTGGCCATCGTGCTCCATCCCGACGAGACCGGCGCCGGCGGATCGCTCTCCGCGCGCTGGGCAGCCTTGCTGGCGCAGGCCGCCGAACTGCATGATGACGTGCGGATCTATCGCCCGCTTCGACCCCCCATGCTGCCGCGATAGCGGGAGCCGGGTGGAGGACCTCCGGGCGCGGAACCGCCGCCGCCGGAATGTGTTTTAGAAGTGCCGGCGCTTTCGCCGGCAACCCAGTCGCCGCGCCGCGCGCGCATGCAGGTGCGCATGTCCTATCCAGTCGCCGACGAGCCTCTCGAGCATCGCCTCACGCCGGCCGTGACGTGGCTGATCGCGCTCAGCGTCGCGACCTGGTTCCTGCAGATGGCCTCGCCCGTGGGGCCTGCCGACATGCAGCGGCTGCTGGGCTTCGCGGCCGACGACGTGCCGCGCCGCTGGTGGACCGCCGTCACGTACCTGTTCGTGCACGGCAGCGTGTGGCACCTGGCGCTGGGCATGTACGCGCTCTCGCTGTTCGGGCCGCGCGTGGAGCGCGAGTGGAGCAGCGGCGAGTTCGTGCGCTTCTACGTGGTGTGCGGCATGGGCGGGCTGCTGGCGCACCTCACGTTCTTCCGCGATGCCCCGCTGGTGGGCGCGAGCGCGGCCGTGTACGGGGTGATGCTGGCCTACGCGCGCCGCTGGCCCGACGACCAGGTGTACCTGTTCGCCGTGTTCCCCATTCGCGTGCGCTGGCTGGTGGCGCTGCTCGTGGTGATGACCGTGGTGAGCGCGGTGGGCGCGGCCGACGGCGTGGGGCTGGCCCACCTCGCGCACCTGGGCGGCTTCGCCGCCGCCTGGGTATATCTGCGCCTGCAGCAGGGTGTGTGGGGGCGCGGCTTGCGGCCGCAGGTGGCCAGCATGCCCGACATTCCCGACGAGACGCCGCGCGCCGTGCCCCGCAGCCGCGGCTCCCGCGAGCGCGCCGACGATACCGACGAGATCGTGGCCAAGAGCAAGGCGGCGATGGCCAACCAGGCCGGCGCGCCCGCGCCGCGCCAGTTGCTGAACGCACGGCCGGCGAGCGACCTGGACTCCGTGCTGGACAAGATCTCGCGCCAGGGCCTGCAGAGCCTCACGCCCGATGAGCGGCGGCTGCTGGACGAGGCCTCGCGCCGACTGCGCGACAGCTGATCGCACCGGCGCGCCACCCGGCGCCACGCCACCGGAGCGTCCACAAAAAAGAGCCCCCCGGCACTGCCGGGGGGCTTATGCCACCACGCCGTTCTCGCGGTGGCGACGGTCGGGCTAGAGCGCACCGACTCATTGGAGAACGTACGGTCCGGTGCGCCGGTTGTCCAGAGCCAGTCCGCGGTACATCGTTCGGCATGCCGAAACCCGAACTGCTCGAGACTTTCGCCAACCCGTTCGCGGGGCGCGACTACGAGATCCACATGACCTGCCCGGAGTTCACCTCCCTCTGCCCGCTCGGCGGCATCGAGAGCGATGCCAGCGAGCTGTCGCTGCTCTCGGGGGGAGCGCCGGACTTCGGTACCATCATCATCACCTACGTGCCCGCCGACGTGTGCCTGGAGCTGAAGAGCCTCAAGCTCTACCTGTGGAGCTTCCGCAACGACGGCATCTTCTACGAGCGGGCCGTGAACCACATCCTGGACGACCTCGTGGCCGCCTGCCACCCGCGCTCCATGACGGTGGTGGGGGACTTCAACGTGCGCGGCGGCATCAAGTCCGTGATCACCGCGCGGCACCAGGCCGCGGCGTGAGGCGCGGGGACGGGGTGGCTCGCGGTCCGCGCCGCCCCGTCACCGGTCCCGCACCCGCACCAGCGCGAGATCCCCGCACGCCACCGCCACGCCCGTCTGGTCCGGCGAGGGGTGGATGTCCACGTAGTACGGCTCCCCGGGCGGGAGGGTGAGCGGCAGGGTGGCGCTGCGGCTCGCCGTGCGATCGGCCAGCGGCGCCAGCGGCTCGTAGCTGAGCGCCGGCCCCACCATGGGGCCGCCGGTGGCGCACCGCCCGCGGTGGATGTGCCACGGCAGGTGTGCGCCCGGAGCCGCACCGCGCACCGAGACCACGGCCACCGACTGATCGGGGTTGCTGGCCGGGGACACCACCGCGCTTCCGGAGAGCGCGCTCTCCTCGGAGTGGCCGTTGTGGCCGTTCTGGCCGTTCTGGCCGTTCTGGCCGTCGTGGCCGACGGCGCTGAGCGTCCCGCTCCAGCGCGGACCCTCCATCAGCGGTAGGGGTGGGGTCTCGGCGCGCCGAGCACAGGCGGAGGCCGGTGCGACGGCGGCCAGGGCGACCCAGAGCAGGGCGCGGCGCGCCGGGGCGATCTGACGTACGGTGGGTGCGTGGTGGTGCATGAGGAGGTGGCTGGCCTTCGGATACCCGCCCGGCAGGTGGCCGCCAGGCGCGGACGAACGGCCACATCCGTTGCAGGGTTGAGGCCAGGCGGCCAGGATCGGATGTGCCCGTCACACCAGACCACGCGGTCGACGGCTCGCGTCACCGCGGGCTCCGCGGCGGGGCGGCGGTGTCGTCGCGCCCAGGGCGCGTCGGAGCCCGCGCATCGCGGGTATCCGGGCGTCTCGGGAGGGAAGGCCCACGCCGTGCACGATCTACCGCCCGATGTCAGGGTGGAGCGGTGGACGGCCCCGTCTAAGTACATCGCCAGAAATCATGCGGGATTCGCTCTTGAGCGGTTGCCGAGGCTGCCGGAGGGCCCCGGCGTGGGAAAGGCGGCATCGGCGGCCCCGTCGGAGCGGGCCGTCGCATGGCGCCGCCGTAATCGCTCGAAATGCGCATGCGTGTCCTGTGGGCCGCCACGACGTAGGCGGAGGTCGTCGCGTCGAGAGTACGCGCGCACGCGGCAAGTCCGACGCGCTCGTCCAGGTACGGACGCGACACGGGGCCTCTCCTCGGTAGGAGAGGCCCCGTCCTGCGGCCGGAGGGCAGCGGGGCGTCAGTGCGCCGTGTGCACGGCTCCTCGGGTCCCCTCAGTCGGCCCGAAAGTAGACCTGCGTCGTCGGCACCGGGGCATCTAAGGGGTAGGAGAGGTAGTGAAGCGTCAGGCGGTCGCCGCGGATCTCGTACCGCGTGCCATCATCTGGGTGGGGTGGCGCACCCTCTGGCTCCTGCACTACAGGTGCTGATTCTGGGCCATAGAAATGGTCCCACCGGACGATCCTCTCAGTCGCATACGCGATCCGCCCCGCCTCCGCTCGGAACGTCCCAGTCAGCTGCACATAGGCCGACAGATCCGTGGCAGCCTGGCCGGCGTACAAACCATAGGAGCGCACCTCGGAGGTATAGCGGCCGTCTGCCCCATACCTGAGTGAATACTGGTGCGATCCGGATGGGAGCAGGGGCTGCGGCTCCGTGAGCCAATGGCCGATGAGGCTCCCAGGTTGTGGCGCGGCAGGGTCCGAGCAGGCCAGCAGCGTAGCCGCGAGCATCGCAAACGCGAATCGCATGGAAGTCAGGAGCCGGGAGCGAGACTGGGATCGAGCAACTATCGGGGGAGGACCCTCGACTCGCGCACCGCGTCACCGCCTGTGGCATACCTCGGGCGCGAGGCAGCCGTTCACGGTACCAGTGGGCCATCGGCCGGACGCCGCGAGGCCCTCGGCGTCCCACTCCACCCTCTCGCCGCGCTCGAGACGCAGCCCGAGGCCGGACAGCGCGAGCGACCAGAGCGCCCAGCACCCGCACCGGTCCGGGTAAGTCGCCACCACGCCGGACAGCGGCACGGACCGGGGGTGGGCCCGCGCGTTGGCGACGCAGACGGCGACGAGCGTCGCACCGCTCGCGCCGGCGGCCGGCAGATCTGTGCCCGAGTCTACAGTTGCCGTGACCGCGGCGGCGCAGTCCGGGCAGGTGAGCGGATTGACTCCCGCATGATTTCTGGCATTGTACTTAATCGAGCCACACGGCGATGGGGTGGACGGACCCGACGACCGGAGCGGCGAGCGCCTCCATGAGCTCCAGTCCGCGCGCCGCGTTGGCGAAGTAGACCAACCCCCGGCGCGATTCCATATCGAAGGCGGTGAACGCCTTGAAGGGACCGTTGTCGCCCCAGTGGAAGTGGATCGTCCGGTCGCCCGTGGTCTGCGTTCCCCAGCCCAGCGTCCAGCCCAGCTCAGCCTCGATCCTCGCGGGGTCCGCACCCTGCTCGTCGCCCACGAGCCGGACCCGGGGCCGGAGCATCTCCGCGTGGGCCGCGCGGCTGAGCCCCTCGCCGTCGCACACGCGCCCTACGAAGCGCGCGTAGTCCTCCACCGTCGTGCGCAGCGTGAAGGCGGCATTGCCCCGGTCCCACTGCCCGATTGCGCGGCCGCCGGACCGCGAGCCAGCGGTATCGTGGCCGAACGCGGGGATCGCACCCGGCGGCAGCGCACCACCGAAGACGGAGGCTGGCATCACCTCACCCAGCGAAGCGCGGAAGAGCTCCTGCAGCGAGCGCCCGGTGACG
>DATANT010000388.1:0-5610 GCA_036266115.1 Gemmatimonadaceae bacterium
GGCCGCGCCGTCGGCGTCGCGCTCGCGTGCCACCAGCGTGGTGTCGCCCAGCACGCGGCGTACATAGCCGGGGGGAGGATAGGTGGGGTCCTGGAGTCGCCGGGCGCGCGCCGTCGCCGGCTGGTGCGCGGGCGAGTTCACGCCATCACGCGGTACACCGGCACCGGCTGGCGCTTGCCCTTGAGCACCAGCGGCTCGCGCTCGTCGCAGATGAGCGGGTGGCGCAGCCGGGCGCGCAGCTCCTCGGTGAGCAGGATCTCCCCCGCCTGGGCGGCGGCGCAGACGCGGCTCGCGGTGTTGACGATGTCGCCGATCACGGTGTACTCCAGGCGCCGCTCGCTGCCGATGTTGCCGGCGAAGGCGGGCCCGTAGCCGATCCCCACGCCAATGCCGATCTCGGCGCGCCCCTGGTCGCGCCACGCGGCGTTCAGCCGGCACACCGCGGCCTGCATCTCCACCGCCGCCTGCACCGCGCGGTCCGCGTCGTCGTCGTTCGCGAGCGGCGCGCCCCACTGCGCCATCACGGCGTCACCCATGAACTTGTCCAGCGTGCCGCCGTGGCGGAACACGCACTCCGCCATCTCCGTGAAGTACTCGGTGAGCAGCCGCGCCATGGCGTGGGGATCCAGCGACTCGGCCAGCGGCGTGAAGCCGCGGATGTCGGCGAACAGCACCGCCACGTCGCGCCGCTCGCCGCCCAGCCGCACCTCGCCCGGCGCGCCCGCGATGCGGGCCGCGAGCTGGGGCGCGAAGTAGCGCTCGAAGTTGCTGCGCACCAGCGCCTCGCGCCGGATGCGCTCGCCCATGCGGCTGTTCTCGATGGCCACCGCGGCGATGCCGGCAAAGGCCACCAGGAAGTCCAGGTCGGCCTCGTCGAACCGGCGGGAGAGCGTGACGTTGTCCACGTAGAGCACGCCCAGCACGTCGCCGTCGCCGCCCACCAGCGGCGCGCACAGCGCGGAGCGCACCTGCTGGAGCACGATGGAATGGCCGCCAAAGCGCGCGTCCGCCGGGACGTCGTCCGAGAGCAGCGCCACCTTCTCCTCCAGCGCGCGCCGCGCGATGGAACGGGGCACCGCCTCGGTCACGTCGCGCCCCTGCCGGTCGAGCGAGAGCTTGGGCGTCAGCTCGCCGGTGTCGTCGCAGAGCAGGAGCGCGGCACGATCCACCTCGAGAATCTCGAAGACCGTGCGCAGGATGTCCGCGAGCAGCGCGTCGGTGTCACGCGGGCGCCCGAGCTGCTTGGAGACCTCCACGAGCAGCGCCAGCCGACGCCCGTCGCGCTCCGCGAGCGGTGCCTCGGCTCTGGTGGCGTTGGGGTCGTCGTGCGCGAGCGCCCGGCCCATCGCGGTCTCCAGCGCCTCGCGCGGCGGCACCACGCGGCGGGCCACGATGGTCTCGGCGCGCAGGCTCGCGGTGGACGCGGGCGACGCCGGCGCCTCGACGATCCGAGGCTCGGTGAGCGCGACGTCGAACGCCAGCCGTCCGAACGTGACCGAGTCGCCCACATGCGCCACGGCGTGCGTCACGCGCGCGCCGTTGACGTAGGTGCCGTTGCTGGAGTCCAGATCGTGCACCTGCACGCCGTCCGGGCCGGCGGACACCTCGGCGTGGCGCCGGGAGATGGTGGGGTCGAAGATGGGCACGTCGCACCCGGCTGCCCGACCCAGCACGACCGTGCGGCCCGCCGGCAGCTCGAAGCGCGGCGAGCCGTCGGGCCCCACGAGCGTGAAGCCCGTCACGCCGGGCGCTCGGGGCTGCTGGTTCCGCAGGCGCGCACCCGGCCGATGGCCGTGAGCATCGCGCGCGCCTTGTTCTCCGTCTCCTCCCACTCGCGCTCCGCCACCGAGTCGGCCACGATGCCGGCGCCGGCCTGCACGGAAGCCACCCCATCGGCGATGACGCAGGTGCGAATCGTGATCGCGAGATCCATCCGGCGATCCCCGGCCGCGATGTAGCCCACCGCGCCCGCGTACGGCCCCCGACGCTCCGGCTCCAGCTCGTCGATGATCTGCATGGCGCGCACCTTGGGGGCGCCCGTCATCGTGCCGGCGGGAAAGGTCGCGCGGAATGCGTCGAGCGCGGTGAGCTCCGGTCGCAGGCGCCCTTCCACCTGGCTCACGAGGTGCAGCACGTGCGAGTAGCGCTCCACCTTCATGTACTCCGTCACCTCCACGCTGCCGAACTCCGCGATGCGCCCCACGTCGTTGCGGCCGAGGTCCACCAGCATGACGTGCTCGGCGAGCTCCTTCTCGTCCGCCGCCAGCTCCGCGGCCATGGCCTCGTCCTGGGCCGGCGTGCTCCCGCGCGGGCGCGTGCCCGCGATGGGGCGCACGGTCACCGCGCCGTCCGCCACCCGCACCAGCAGCTCGGGCGAGCTGCCCACCAGCTCTACCCCGTCCAGCTGCAGATGGTACATGTACGGCGACGGGTTGAGCGCCCGCAGCGCACGGTAGAGGTCCGCCGAGTCGAAGTCGTGCGCCACCGAGATGCGGCGCGCCAGGAGGGCCTGGAAGCAGTCGCCCGCCATGATGTACTCGCGAATGCGCTCCACGTCGGCCATGAAGCGCTCGCGCTCGTAGCTGGACGTCCCGCGGGCCGGCGCGGCCGCGGCGTCCAGGTCCAGCGACGGCAGCGACGACGGCGCACGCAGGCGCCGCAGCGTAGCCGCGAGTCGCGAGTCGGCCTGCGAGTAGAGCCCGCGGAGCACGTCGTCGCTCGCGCCGGCGGGCACGTCCACGCTGGTGACCAGCCGGGCGTGTGCCCGCAGGTTGTCCACGATCACCACGACGTCGGGCACGATGAACAGTGCGTCCGGCACCGGCAGCGTGCGCGGCGGGGCGTGCGGCAGCCGCTCGATGAGGCGCACCACGTCGTACGAGAAATAGCCCACCAGCCCGGCCCAGAACGCCCCGAGCTCCGGCACGTCCACCGGGTACGGCTGCGCGACGAGCTCCTGCAGGTCGGCCAGTGGATCCTCGGGCCGGCGCGGGCCGTGCCACCCGTCCTTGGGGGTCCACTCGTCCACCGTGCCATCGGTGAGCCGCCAGGCCCGGCGCGGCTCGGTGCCCATGAAGGTGTAGCGGGACCACGTCTCGCCGCCCGCGGGCGCGGACTCGAGTAGGAAGGCGAACGGTGGGCGGCGCAGCTTGGCGAACGCGGACACGGGCGTGTCGCCGTCGAGCAGGGCGTCGCGCCATACGGGTACCAGGCGACGCTCGGGGCCATCCCGGCGCGCGAGGTCGCGAAAGCGCTCGAGCGTCACTCGGAGGGCGGCGTTGGGCACATGAGCATGGCATGGAGTCTAGTCCAACCCCAGCGGCCCCGGCAAGCATACGCCGCGCCCGTGGCCGCAGGCGGCGGAACGCACCGCGCCGCGCCGGCAGGGTCACGGGGAGCGCCGCGCGCTCGCGCATGGTGCCCAGCCATCACGTCCCCGCGCTCCGGCGCCCCACCCGTCAGCCCTCGCGCATGACCGCGCCTCCCGTTCGTGACGCGTGGCTCCTGCCCACGCTCGATCGGCTGCTCGCTCCCCGCGAGCTCGCGGAGCTGCTCGCCAGCGGCGCGGAGAGCTACTGGGAGCGGGCCGTGCTCGGCGGCCTCACCACCGACGCCCGCCTGCTGGGCGCGCTGGCCGAGCGCTTCCGGATGCGGGTGGCCGACCTGGCGGCGCTGCACCCGCAGGCGCGGGAGCTGCTGCCCGAGGCGCTGGCCCGCCGCTACGCGGTGGTGCCCGTGGCGGTGGTGGACGGCACGCTCGAAGTGGCCACGGCCGACCCTACCGACGTGGCGTGCGAGAGCGCGCTGGCCTTCGCCACCGGGCGCGCGGTACGCCTGGTGCTCGCCTCGCCGCTGCACATCGCGGCCGGGCTGGACGCGCTCTACCGGCCGGCCGAGCAGGCCATCGAGCGCATCATGGCCAGCGCGGCGGAGCGGGGGCTGGAGCGTGCCGGCGACCGGTCCGCCGACCCCGCTCCCCAGGATGGCGGCACTGAAGCCCGGGGCGACGACGGTGCCGATCGTCCGGTGATCCACCTGGTGGATCACATCCTGGCCGAAGGCATAGCCCAGCGGGCCAGCGACGTGCACCTGGAGCCCGAGGAGGACGGCGTGGCCGTGCGCTACCGCATCGACGGCGTGCTGCGGCAGACCATGCAGCTGCCGCGCGCCGTGGGCATCCCGCTGGTGTCGCGCGTCAAGATCATGGCCCGGATGGACATCGCGGACCGGCTGCGGCCGCAGGATGGGCGCGCGCAGGTGCAGGTGCACGCGCAGCTCGTGGACCTGCGCGTGAGCACGCTCCCGGCGGCGCACGGGGAGAAGGTGGTGATCCGCATCCTGGACGCCATGCAGACCGAGCTGGCCTTCGATGCGCTCGGGCTGCTGCCCGAGGACGCGGCCTGCATCGAGCGGCTCATCGCCCTGCGCGAGGGGCTGGTGCTGGTCACCGGGCCCACCGGCTCCGGCAAGACCACCACGCTGTACACGGCGCTGCGGTGCATCCAGCAGCGGGGCGTGAACGTGGTGACCGTGGAGGACCCGGTGGAGTACCGGCTGCCCGGCGTGGTGCAGGTGCAGGTGAACGAGAAGGCCGGGCTCACGTTCGCGGCCGCGCTGCGCTCCATCCTGCGCCAGGACCCCGACGTGGTGCTGGTGGGCGAGATCCGCGATCGGGAGACCGCCGGCATCGCCGTGCAGGCCTCGCTCACCGGGCACCTCGTGCTCTCCACGCTGCACACCATCGACGCCGCGAGCAGCGTGGCGCGGCTGGTGGACGTGGGCGTGGAGAGCTACAAGATCGCCGCCGCGCTCAAGGGCGTGGTGGCGCAGCGGCTGGTGCGGCGCCTGTGCGCGGCGTGCCGGCGCCCGGCGCTCGAGGTGGCGCCCCGCCTGCGCCCCTGGTTCGCGGGTGGTGCCCCCGTGCACTGCGCCGTGGGCTGCGCGGAGTGCGGCGGCACGGGCTACCGTGGGCGCGTGGCCGTCACCGAGACGCTGATGGTGGGCGACGAGGTGGAGCGGCTGGTGGCGGCCGGCGCGAGCGTGCAGCGCGTGGTGGCCGTGGCCCGCGAGCGGGGGATGCGCACGCTCTGGGAGAGCGGGGTGGCACACGCGCTCGCCGGCACGACGTCCGCGGAGGAGGTACTCCGCGTGCTCGAGGTGCCGGCCGACGACCACGGCGCATCGCGCCCGGCGTCGCCGTCGGTCCCGCCGCCCGCGGCGCCGGCCGGCGATGCGGCAGTGATGGCGACGAGCGACGCCGATGTCGCATTCGTCCTTCTCGACGACGTGGCGGCGGCCACGGCGCCACCGGCGTCGGCCGGGCGCGTGCTGCTGGTCGGTCTGCTGGTGGATCGGTTCGCGGGGCAACTCGTGCAGCGCCCGGCCGCCCGACCCGCGGATTCTCCGGACGCGGGACTGGGTACGCTGGCCGCCGCGCTTCGCCTCGCGGGCTTCGCCGTGAGCGAGGCGCACGGCGCGGCGCCGGCGCTGGCGCTGCTCGACCGCGACGACCCGGACGTGGTGGTGCTGCACCTCGACGTCCCGGACGACGGCGGGCTCGGGCTCCTGCGTCGGCTGCGGATGAGGCGCGCGACGAGCGCGGTGCCGGTG
>DATANT010000389.1:0-15132 GCA_036266115.1 Gemmatimonadaceae bacterium
GGCGCAGCACGGCCTGCAGCTCCAGCGGGCCGGGCGTGGTGAGCCCCGCCCCGCCAGGTAGCGGCGTGGCGTCGCTGCCCACCAGCACCCCCAGGGTGCCGATGGACGCGGCGCGCGCGTCGGGCAGGTCGAGCAGGTGGCGCAGCAGGTCCACCGTGGTGGTCTTGCCGTTGGTGCCGGTGACGGCGACGAAGTTGAGCGACCACGCGGGATGGCCATACGCCGCGCCGGCGGCGATGGCGGCCGCGCGGCGCCCGTCGCGCACGACGAGCTGCGGCAGGGCGGTCCGACCTTCCTCCTCCACCAGCGCCACCGTGGCGCCCATCTCCGCCGCCTGGGCCAGGAAGTCGTGGCCGTCGCGTGCGGCGCCGCGCACCGCCACGAACAGCTCGCCCGGCGCCACGCGCCGGCTGTCGTCCGCGATGCCGCTCACCGCGGGCGGCAGCGCGCCGCGCTGCGCGACCAGCAGGCCGGCGCGCTCCAGCGCGCCGGTGATCTCCGGGAGGGGAATCTGCGTCATGGACGGTGATAGAGACGAACCAGCGAGCCGCCGGGGAGCGGCGTACCCGCGGCTGGAAGTGTACGGGGCGAGGGCGACGATGCGAGCGCCACTCGGAACCCCGCCGCGTGCAAGCGGCGCACCGCCGCCCGCAGCGGAAGATCGGCCACGTCGGGCACGGGCCGCGGCGCCAGATCGCGCTCCGCGGATCGTGGACCCGCTGGAAGCTTCACCACGTACGGCTCGCTGTCCACCAGGGGCTCCGGCTCCACCGGCTCGGGCGAGGGGGCGCTCAGCGTCTCGGCGGCCGCCGCCAGCACCGGCGCCGTGCCCGGTGCTGGCTCCGCCGGCCGCCGTCGCGCGGCCTGGCGGGCCAGCGCGCCGCGGTCGAGCGCCGCGTCGCGCGCCGCGAGCGCGCTCTCCACCACCGCCTTGGATACCGGCGCCGCGGTGAGGCCGCCGTAGTAGGAGGTGCCCTTGGGGTTGTCCAGCTTGATGAGGATCACGAACTGCGGCGACTGGGCCGGAAAGAGGCCCACGAAGCTGGCCGTGTACGAGCCAGCCTCGTAGCCGCGCCCCCCGGCCGTGCGGCGCGCCGTGCCGGTCTTGCCGCCCACGTCGTAGAGCGAGAGCGTGGCATTGGTCGCCGTGCCGCTGTCCACCACGCTCGTCAACATCGTGCGCAGCACGGCGGCGGTGGCCGGCGTCATCACGCGGCGTACGACGCGGCGCTCGTGCTGCCACGTCACCGTGCCCTCCGGGGTGCGCACCTGCTTGACGAGCGCGGGCTCGAGCAGCAGCCCGCCGTTGGCGATGCTCCCGAACGCGGCGGCCAGCTGCACCGGAGTCACCGCGAGCTCGTAGCCCATGGCCAGCGACGCCGCCGACGTGCGCGACCAGCGCTGCGGCGGACGCAGGATGCCGGTGGCTTCGGACGGATACGGGATCCCCGTGGGCATGCCGAAGCCGAAGTCGCGCAGTGCCTGGTACTGCTCCGCTGGCGACAGCCGGAGCGCGAACTGCACCATGCCGATGTTGCTGGAGAAGCGGATCACGTCGGCGAGCGTCATGGATGCGGCGGCGTGGCTGTCGCGGATGCGCCGCCCGTCGATCGTCCACGTGCCGTCGTGCGTGGGCACCACGTCCTCGGGACGCGCGCGCCCCAGATCGAGCAGGCGCGCCACCACCAGCGGCTTGAGCGTGGAGCCGGGCTCGAACGGCTCGGTGAGCGCGCTGCTGGCCGCCGAGCGGCCGAAGTCGCGCCGGCTGTTCATCGCCAGGATCTCGCCCGAGTGCGGGTCCAGCACCACGATGTCGCCACCGCTCGCGCGCGTCTCGCGAATGGCGTCGCCGAGCGCGCGCTCGGTGATGTCCTGCAGCCCGTGGTTGAGCGTGAGCGAGACGGTGTGGCCGGGCCGCGGCTCCACGAGCCCCACGGACGGCGACTCGAAGAGCCGTCCGCGCGCATCGCGCAGCACCTCCGCCGAGCCGCGCTCGCCGCGCAGCACGCCGTCCAGCGCGAGCTCCAGCCCGTCCAGCGCGCCGCCGGTCGCGTCGGTGCGCCCCACCACGTAGCGCGTGCCGGCGGCCGACGCGTACACCCGCTCCACCACCGGCGCCGAGTGCACGCCGCGAATGGCCACGAGCGGCGCGACGTCGGTGGGCAGGTAGCGTCCCGGCAGCTCCACCCAGGCCGCCTTGGGGTCCAGCGCCCGGCGCAGCACGGACGCGGGCAGCGGCACGAGGCGGAGCGCGCGGCGCAGCGCCGCGAAGTCCCGCACCTCGCGCGGCGCGACGCTCACCTGCAGCAGCTCGCGACTCTCCGCCAGCACCTCCCCGGTGGCGTCCAGGATGGTGCCGCGCGGAGCCGGCAGGTTGGACGCCGTGACGTGCTGCCGGGCCGCGCGCGCGCGCCAGCGGTCCCCCTGCCAGACCTGCACCTGCGCCGCGCGGCCGACCAGCGCCACGGCGAAGGCGATGAGCGTCCAGTGCACGATGCGGAGGCGGCTCGCGGGATTGGCCGACCTGGTGGGATTGGCCGACCTAGTGGGATTCGCCGACACGGGCGGGCCTCGGGAGAAAGACCACTTCACTGTCGTGCGGCGTGCGCAGGCCCAGGCGGCGCTCCACCACCGGCGCCAGGCGTCCGCGCGTGGCCGCGTCTCGAATGTCACCTTCCAGCTTCGCCTTCTGCGCCTCCAGCTGGCGGCGCTCGCGATCCAGCTCGCGCAGCGCGCGCCCCTGGTCGATGCCGAGGCTCCGCCGCCAGATCACGAGACTGGCGACGAGCACGAACCCGAGCAGGGCGAGCGCGACCACCGAGCGGCCGCGGACGCCTACGCGACGGCGCTTCGCCATGCGCGGAGTCGGGCGCTGCGCGCGCGCGGATTGCGGGCGATCTCGTCGGCGTCGGCCACGATCGCCCGGCGCGTGAGCGTCTCACCCAGGGCGTGGCCACGGCAGGTGCACATGGGCTGGCGGGGCGGACAGATGCACGCCGCGCTCCAGGCGCGGAACGCGTGCTTCACCAGCCGGTCCTCGCCGGAGTGATAGGCGATCACGGCGAGCACGCCTCCCGGCTGCAGGCGATCGCGCAGCGCGGGCAGTGCGGCCGCGAGATCGGGCAGCTCGTGGTTGACGGCGATGCGGATGGCCTGGAAGAGCCGCGCGAAATCGGCCGGCCCGCTGCGCGACCCGAGCGCGCCGCGAATGGCGCCCACCAGGTCGTCGCTCGTGCGGAACGGCTGATTGGCGCGGCGGCGCACCACCTCGCGAGCCAGGCGGTGGGCACGCGGCTCGTCGCCGTACTCGCGAAAGATGCGCGCCAGCTCGCCCTCCTCGGCCTCGGCGAGCAGCGTCGCGGCGTCGGCCTCGGCGTCCGCCCCCATGCGCATGTCGAGCGGCGCCCCCTCGCGAAAGGTGAAGCCGCGCGCCGAGTCGTCGATCTGATGCGAGGAGATGCCAAGGTCCAAGAGGATGCCATCGAAGCGAACCCCGGCCAGGGCGGAAACGTCGGCCAGGTGCGCATAGTTGCCCGCGACCGCCTGAAAGCGCCCGGCAGCCTCGTCGGCCGCCAGCCGGGTCCGCGCCGTGGCTAGCGCGTCCGCGTCACGGTCCACGCCCACGACGCGCGAGCCCCGCGAGAGCAACGCCGCCGAGTGGCCACCGCCACCCAGCGTGCCGTCGAGCACCAGCGGAAGCCCGTCGAGCAGCTCCACCACCTCGCGGAGCAGCGCCGGCGCGTGATAGGCGCTGTCCCACTCGCCATCGCGACCATCGGGCAACCCGGCCCCATCGGGAGGGCACATACTAGCCGCCACTCGCGAGCCGCGTCAAGCGCGCCCGTCGCGGAACGCGGAATGCCATGGAAGGGCACCGGTGCTCACCGCTCTTCCCCATCGGTCGATTCCGGCCAGCCATCCGCCGACCATGGCCGCCACCAGGCGCATCACTCTCGTGATCCACGGCGCTCGCGCGGACGACCCCGCACTGCAGGCCGCGCTGCGGGCGGCGCGTGGCCAGGGGCACACCGTTCACGCGCACGTCACCCGAGCCACCGGCGACGCGACCCGGCACGCGCGCGAGGCCGAGGAGCGCGGCGACCACACGGTGGTGGCCGTGGGCGGGGATGGCACGGTGAACGAGGTGCTGAATGGCCTGAGCGGTACGCGTGCGGCGCTCGGCATCCTGCCGCTCGGCACGGCCAACGACTTCGCCCGACAGATCGGGATTCCCAAGGATGTACGCCATGCTATGGATCTTATCCTGAATCAGCCGCCCGTGCGCATGGATACCGCCGAGGTGAACGGCCGGCGCTTCCTGAACGCCTCCACCGGGGGCATCGGCGCCGAGGCGACGGCCGAGACGCCCGACGCGCTCAAGGCGCTCGTCGGGCCCCTCGCCTACGCGCTCACCGGCGCGCGCAAGCTGATGCGCCTCGAGCACCAGCTGGTGCGCGTGGCCACGCCGGCCTGGGAGCGCGAGCTGGAGCTGCTGCTCTTCGCCGTGGGCAACACCCGCCGCACCGGCAGCGGGATGATGCTCACGCCACAGGCCGTGCTCGACGACGGCCTGCTGGACGTGCTGCTCGTGGAGCGCATGCCGCGCACCGAGTTCGCGCGTCTCTCGCTCAAGCTGCGGGACGGCACGCACGTGGGTGAGGATGGGGTGCGCTACGTGCGCGTGCCGTGGGTGGCGCTGTCCGCCGACGCGCCGATGAGCGTCAACGTGGACGGTGAGCCCGTGGACGCGACCCGGCTGGAATATCGCGCCCGTCCTCTGGACATCCTGGTGCACGTGCCGAATCCGCGTGACGATGAGCGCGCAGACGACGCGGGCCCGCCGTCCGCAGACGGCGGGCCCGCACCGCTGCCGGAGCAGCGGACCTTCTCGTAGGGCGCCTACTTGCAGTACGCCTTCGCCATCTGATCGATGGCCGGGCCGTACTCCTGCACGAAGCCCATGGCCTGCTTGGCGAACTCCGGCGACACGGCCCCGCCGCGCGCCATCGCGCTGCTCACCACCGGCACCTGCTGCTGCGCCAGCTGGGCCAGCTCGCAGTTCTTGCCCTGCTGTGCCTCGGCCGCGGCCGAGGCGAGGATCGAGTAGGCGGCGGCACCGTTGAAGAACGCTGCCTCCTTGCTCGGGTTGGCCCGGTCGGAGAACTCGGCATACCGGCGCACCGCGAGGAAGTCGTTGCGGTTCTTGGACGCCTGCGCCGCGCGCAGCCCGCTCTGTGCAAGCTGGAGAGCGTAGGCCGGTGCCAGGCTGTCGCCCGCCGCCTGCGCCCGCTGGAGCGCGGCCACCGCGCTGTCCGGCTGGTTGGCTTCGGCGTAGAGCTGTGCGAGCTGCCCGTTCACACCCTCCGCCTTGGGGTTGATCGAAGCCGCCTTCATGAGCGCGTCCTTGGCCTGCTGGAGCTGACCGGCCTGCCGGTACAGCTGCGCCGCCACCACCCAGAGATCACCGTCCGCGGGGAACTTGGCCGTACCCTTGGCGATCGTCTGGCTCGCGAGCTGCGGCTGGCTGTCGGCCGCGTAGGCCGCAGCGAGGCGCGTGAAGTAGCGCACGTCCATGGCCGCGGTGTCCACCTGCGCGAGGTCCTCGCCGGCCTTGATCGCCTTCTTCCACTGCTCGGCCGCGGCAAACACCTTGAAGCCCGTGTTCAGGAGCTGCGGGTCGCCCGGGCTCTCGGCGAGCGCGGTATCGATGATCGGCACGGCGCGGTCGAACTTCTGGAGCCGGCCGAGCTCGTTCACCACCTGATCCTGGAGCTGCAGGTTGCCCGGGTCGGCGGCGAGCAGCTGCGTGAGCGTCTCGATCGCCAGCTCGTCGTTCCCCTTCTCCTGGTACGCGGTATACGCCAGGCGGAGCGCCGGACGGCTGCGCGGGTCGAGCTTGAGGATCTCCTGCGCCACCGCCAGGATGGAGTCGGCCGGCGCCTTCTGCTCGGCCATCACGTTCGCCAGACAGATGCGGGCGAGCGTGCTGTTCGCGTACTCCTTGATGCCTTCGTGCGCCGCGGCGATCGCCTCGGGGAACTTCTTCTGGCGCGCCAGGCTCACGCACTCCTTCTCGGCCGGCACGGCCTTGCGCGCCCGCTCGATCTCGTCGGAGAGGGCCTTGGCGGCGTCACCCGGCTTGCCGACGACCTGCGACGGGAGCGGCTGCGCCAGCGCGTTGTCGCGCGACAGCACGAGGCGGGCATCCACCTTGAACTGCCCGTCCGACGTCGGCGTCACCACGCCGTCCACGTACTCCTCGGCCCGCAGCAGCGAGGCGAGCTGCCGCGCGTCCGTGGCGCTCAGCGCCTCGTCCGTGGGGTAGCCCGAGTTCGTGAGCGTGGCGTCCAGGTCCTTCTTGGGAATGACCCAGAGCTTCCGGATGTCGTTGTCCTTCTGCAGACGCTCGCGTAGGGCAGTCGCGGCCGCCACGCCGGCGGTCTTGTCCGCGCTGCGGAAGTTGACGACGACGAAGCGCGGGGTGGTCGCGGTCGGGCCGCGGCGCTGCTGGGCCGCGAGCGGCGTCACGACGCCACTCGCCGCCACCGCCAACATGGCTGCCGCGAGGGTCCGAATCTGGCGTTGCCGATCCTTCAATGTCTTAACCTCCGAAGCGTTGATCATACGTACCCCGCGGGCGAGTTTCAGGGTCCCGGCCGAGACCCATGGGCGAAGAGGGACTCGAACCCCCGGCATCCTGCGTGTAAGGCAGGCGCTCTAACCAACTGAGCTATTCGCCCCCGATCTCACGCCACGAAAGGCAAGGCACGGGCCATCCGTGCCCCAGTGCGCACGTGGCGCGCGGTTACCGCTTGAGGATGGCGATCGGCACCAGGACGCAGTAGCCGAGCACGAGGAGGATCGGGGCAAGCGTGATGCCGCCCCGGACGAGATCCGCGTAACCGGCAAGCAGCACCACTGCTGCCAGCGCCCACCAGATGCGAGCGCGCGAGCGCGAGCGTGTCTCGAGGTCTACCATAAGGCGCGAAGTCTACCGGCAGCCCGAAATCGTGTCAAGCGAACACGCGCAACCGTTTAGCTCGCGATGTGCCTCATGCGTGAGCCCTGACTAGAGCCCCGGCTCCGAGGTCGGCCGTTCCGGCTCGCGCGACTCGTCGAGCAGCGCCGCCAGCACGCTCGCCCGAGCCAGCCGCTCGGCCTCCGCATCGGCCCGCTGCAGGGCCGCCATGCGACGCCGATCGCGGCGCCGGCGCATCAGGTAGAGGGGCAGGAGCAACACCAGGAAAGCGAGCGCGGCCAGCGTGAAATCCCCGAACAGCGCGAGCAGCCCGTAACGGAACCGTGTGCGCTTCTGCCAGCGCTCCTCGAACTGGGGCAGCGTGATGCCGTAGGCCGAGCGCACCGCGCGGTCCAGTGACTCGCCCTCACGCCAGTTGGCGAAGAGCAGCGTCAGCCCGCGCGCCGGGTCCAGCGCGTCGAGCTCGGCCACGGCGCGAAAGGCCAGCGCGTACGCTGCCTGGGCGCGCATCGAGCCGCCGGCGAACCAGCCGTCCAGCAACTCGAGCGACGGCATGCCACGCCAGAGCAGCGCGAGATTGGTGGTGAGCACGTCCTCGCGGCTCCACTCCCCGGCCGCCCAGCCGGCGTAGCCCTCGTCGAACCAGCGCGGCGGTCGGTCGCCCAGCGCCTCGTGCAGCGCGAGGTGCGCCAGCTCGTGCCGCAACACCACCAGCGGATCCCCCGCCCCGCCGCTGGCGTGCCGACCCTGGATCACGATGCGCTGCGACGCCGGGAAGGCCACGGCCGCTCCCCACTCTGGCACCGCGGGCCCCACCAGCCGGCGGAAGTCGGCCGCGTCGGCGGCGATGGCGATCACCACCCGGGCGCGCGGGCGCGGCAGCCCAGGAAAGGTGTCGGTGGACACGGAGCGCTGCAGCAGGGTGGCGGCCAGCGCGCGGTCGCTCGGGTACGCCACCACGGTGAAGCGGCCCTCGTCCAGCCGTTCGGCACCCTGCGCGCCGAGCGCGGCGGGCACGAGCGCGGCGGGCACGAGCGCGGCGGGCAAGAGCGAGAGCGCGGCCAGCACCCCCAACGCGAAACGCGTCGCCGCCGCCAGGCGCCGCGCGCCCAGCGTCGCGCCTAGAAGCCGCGCGGCGGCGCGCCGCCCCCGGCCACGATCTCCAGCACTTCCGCGCAGCGTTTGCCCCATGGACTGAACTTGTTCGCCGCGAACCCCGCGCGCCACGTCTCCTGCGCCGCCGCCGGGTTGCCACCGAACCACTGCGCACGCCCCTGCTCGTAGTACGCCTCGATCAGGTTGGGTCCCAGAGCGAGCGTGCGCCGGAAGAAGCCCTCGGCGTCCTCGTACATCTCGCGCTCCAGGTAGACGAGCCCGAGATAGAAGTGCGCGTACAGCGTCGCCTTGCGATCGCCGTCCAGCCGGATGACGCGCGAGAGATGCTCGATGGCCTCGCCGAAGATCCCCTTCTTGAGGCAGATGTAGCCGACGTTGACGCGGGCGAGCGCGTTGTTGGGCTCGCGCAGCAGCACCTTCTGGAACACCCACAGGGCGTCGTCGTACTTCTCCTGGAGCATCTGCGCCCATCCCATGAGCGCCTCGGCGTGCGAGTCGCCGGGGGCGAGCTCCAGCGCGCGCGTGAGCGATGCCTCGGCCGCCACGGGGTTGCCCAGGGCGAGCTGGCTCCAGCCTTTCTCGATGTACGTGGACGCGCCCAGGTGGTCGGCCTGCAGGGTGGGGCGCGGCTCCGACGGCGTGGCGCGCATGCCCACCGGCGAGCTCGCGGCGGCGGGCGTGTGCACGGACGGGTTGAAGAGCGGCGTGGGCACCGTGGGCGGCGCCGGCGAGCGCGGCGGAGCCTCCGGCACCGGCGGGGTGGCTGCCGGGGTAGCCGGTCGGGCGGCCGGGGTGCCGCTGGGGGTACGCCGGGTGGTGCCGGCGCTGGCCGCGTCCAGCACCTTCCAGCGGTCCACGAGCACCCGCACGTCGTTCTTGAGCGCGCTGAGCTCGGCCAGCTCGCGCTCCACCTCGCGAAAGAGTGCGATGATGTCGGCCTTGAGCACGTCACGCACGGCGGCGGCGTCGCGCTCGCCCAACCGCGCGGCGATCAGGCCGTAGCGCTCGCGCAGCGCGGCGAGCCCATTGGAGCCCGCGCCGCTCATCGCGCGCCATCCCCCGCGCCAGCCGCCGCGGCCAGCTCGGCCTCGCCGCTCACCGCGCGCGCCAGCACCATGCGCTCGGTGGACGAGAGCAGTTGCTCCACGTCCAGCACCATCACCAGCCGGTCGCCGTCGCGCAGCACGCCCACCAGATATTCCCGGGCCAGGCCGCGGAACACGGCGGGTGGCGGCGAGATGCGCGCCGGGTCCACCGCCGTCACCGTGTGCACCGTGTCCACCGCGGCGGCCGTCCAGCCGTGCGCGCCGCCGAACACCACCAGCCTGCGCTCGGCGCCCACCGGCGCCTCGGCCAGCTCGAAGCGCGCACGCAGGTCGATCACCGGCACCACGCGCCCCTGGTGCTCGATCACGCCCGTGGCCCACTCCGGCAGGTTGGGCACGGGCGTCGGCGTGACGTAGCGGAGCACCCGCTCCACGAGCTGCACGTCCACGGCGAACAGGTCGTCGCCGAGAGCGAAGGTCACCAGCGGCTGGCGCTCCGCGGCGGGGCGAGGGGCAGGTCGATTCATGCGGACGGCGTTCCTCCCGGCCCCGCGCACAGCGCGGCGAGTGTCGGGACGTCGAGAAGGGAGATGAGGGCCCCGCCATGGCGGGCGACGCCGGCGAGCACCTCGTGCGGGTCGCGGACGCCGGCGAGCGGGCGCACGCGGTCGGGCGAAAGATGGACGACGTCCTCCACGTCGTCCACGCCGAGCGCGATGGGCTCGCGGCCGGCGAGCACGAGCACCGCGGCCACCGGCCACGTGGGCTCGTGACCGAGCGCCGCCACCGGCGACACCACCGGGATCTGCTGGCCGCGCCAGTGGAGCACACCGCGGTGCGCCGCGGGCAGCCCCGCCACCGCGCGCACCTCGGGCGAGTCCACGGCCTCCTCCACCCCCGCGAGCGGGAGCGCGAAGCGCTCGTACGCCACGCGCACCACCACGTATCCGGTGGCCAGGGCGTCGTCGGACGCGCTATCGGAGCTGTAGGCGATCTCGGTCACGGGGCGGCGGGGGGCGCGAGCGACGTGCGGGGCGGCACGCGGACGGCGCCACTATTCTGTAGGACCGATCGGGCGGCGCACAGGTCACGGCCCCTGCGCCACGAATGAAGGGCGCTCACGGCGATGGCCTGGCGGCGAGCGCCGCGGTCACGGCCCGCGCCATGTCGTGCAGCGGCACCACGTGATCGGCGCCGCCCTGGGCGAGCGCCGCGCGCGGCATCCCGAAGACGATGGCCGAGGCTTCGTCCTGCACCAGCGCCACGCCGCCCGCCGCGCGAACGGCCTGCAGCCCGTCGGCGCCGTCGCGTCCCATCCCGGTGAGCACCACGCCCACGGTCTGCCGGCCGAACGCGGCCGCCGCCGAGCGGAAGAGCGGGTCCGCGGACGGCCGCACGCCCCAGAGCGGCGGGCCGTCGTCCAGCCGCGCCACCGGCACGCCGGCCTCCAGCGCCACCACGAGATGCGAGCCACCGGGCGCGATGTAGACGTGATCGCGCTCGATCGGCTCGCCGTGCACCGCCTCGCTCACGCGCAGCGCGCTCATGCCGTCCAGGCGCTCGGCCAGGCTGCGCGTGAAGCCGCGCGGCATGTGCTGCGCAACGAGCACCGCCGCGTCCAGCGTGGCCGCCAGATGCGGGATCAGCTCGGCCAGCGCGCGAGGGCCGCCCGTGGAGGCGGCTACCACCACCGCCGCGCGCGCCGGCCGAGCCGGCCGCGCCACGGCGCTGCCCGGCACCGGTGGGCGGGCGAGCATCGGCACGCCGCGCAGGTTCACGCAGCTCGCCGCCTCCAGCGCGGCGAACAGCCGCTCGCGCACGCGCTCCAGGTCCAGGCTGATGGGGCCGGACGGCTTGCGGACGAAGTCCACGGCTCCGAGCTCGAGGGCGCGGAGAGTGAGGTCCGCGCCGTCCCCAGCGCCGGCCGCGCTGAGCATCACCACCGGGCGCGGGGCCTCGCTCATGATGTAGCCCAGCGCGGCGAGGCCATCCAGCTCGGGCATCTCCACGTCCATCGTCACGATGTCGGGATCCAGCCGGTGCACCGCCGCCAGCGCCGCCATGCCGTCGCGCGCCACCCCCACCACACGGAAGCGCGGGTCGGCGGCGATCAGATCGCTCACCATGCGCCGCATGAACGCGCTGTCGTCCACCACCAGCACGGTCCGCGGCGGCATCGTCCGCGCGCCCGGCGCGACCGGCTCAGATGACACGCTCGCCCGCCATCACCGAGCGCACGCGAACCTGGCCAGTGCGCAGGCTGAAGTACACGCTGCGTCCGTGCTCCCCGCCCACGTCCTCGCCGGCCAGGCGGACGCCGGCGTCGTGCAGCACGCGGCGGGTAGCGTCCACGTTACGCTCGCCCACGTTCAGGCCGCTGCTGGCCAGCAGGCTGCGGAACATCGCCGCGCCGCCGGCGATCCGCGCCACCACCTCGCCGCGCGCGCCCAGGTGCTTCATCTCCTGCAGCAGGAGCGGCACGGCCGTCGTGGCGAACTTGGCGGCGTTCGCGGTGTCGCGCGAGAGCGTCTCGTCGGGCAGCAGGATGTGCGCGAGCCCGCCCACGTTGGTGAACGGATCGTGCAGGACGATGGCCACGCACGAGCCGAGTCCCACGGTGACGAGCGTGACGTCGCCGCGCGCCACCGCGTAGTCGGCCACGCCCACGGTGATCTGGCTCATGCGGCGCGCCTCACAGCCGGCGGAAGATGCGCTCGCGCGGCTCGACGGCGGCGAAGCCCGCGCGGCTCTCGCCGAGCAGCGTCTCCACCTTGCCGAGCACGAGGAAGCCGGCAGGCGCCAACGCGGCGCCGAACTCGCGGAACAGCCGCTCCTGCGTGAGCCGGTCGAAGTAGATCAGCACGTTGCGGCAGACGATGAGGTGGAATGGCCCGGGCGGCGTGCCGTCGCGCAGCAGGTCGCGCCGCTCGAACGCCACCAGGCGCCGCAACGCGGGAACCACCTGGGCGGGCTCGCCCGGCTCGAAGTACCGCTCGCGCAGATCGGGCGGCGTGTCCGCGAACGCCGCACTGGCGAACGCCCCGCGCTCGGCCGCCTCGAGGCTCGCGCGGTCGATGTCGGACCCCAGGATGCTCAGCTGCGTCAGGCGATCGAGCTGGCCCGTGCGCTCGGCCTCGCGGTGAAAGAGCGCGGCCAGCGAGTACGGCTCCTCGCCCGAGGAGCACCCGGCGCTCCACACGCGCAGCTCGGGAACCGGCAGGGCGAGCAGCGCCGGGATCACCACCCGCGCCATCGCCTCGTACGTCTCCGGATTGCGGAACAGCTTCGTGACGTTGATGGTGAGCGCGTCGAGCAGCCGCTCGTACTCGCGCGCGTCCGTGTCCAGCAGGCTGGCGTAGTCGGCGAACGTGTGCACGCCGCGCGCGCGCATGCGCACGGCGATGCGGCGGCGCAGGCAGCGCTCCTTGTAGCTGTCGCACCCGAAGCCGCTCTCACCGCTGATCTTGGCGGTGAGCGCGGCAAAGCCCTCGGCGTCGTCGGTGGACAGCACGCCGCTCACGCGATGGCGCGGCGCACCGCCTCGATGTTGCTCCGCACGATCGCGTTCTCGGGGTCGAGCTCCAGCGCGCGCTCCCAGCACTCCACGGCCGCGTCCACCTCCTGCCGGCGGTAGCGCAGGTTGCCCAGCTTGAGCCAGACGTCCTCGCCCAGCGTGCCGTGCGCGCGCACCGCGCGCTGGTACGCCTCGAAGGCCTCGTCGTAGGCGCCGTTCCGGTAGTGCAGGTCGCCCAGGTTCTTGTGCAGCTGCGCGAGCCCCGCGTCGGCCAGCAGGCCGCGCTCGGCGCTCGCCACGGCGTCGTCGAGCACGCCGCGGCGCTCGTGCACCACCGCCAGGTTGTTGTGGAGCGCGGCGGCGTTCGGATGAGCGGCGGCGCCCTCGTCCAGCACCTCCACGGCGCGCTCCAGGTTGCCCAGCAGGGCCGCGGCCAGGCCGGCGTAGTGGAACCACGCCGCCGGCGGCGTGCGCTTGCCCCAGAGCAGCCGCGCGGCCATGAACGCGTCGTCGGCCTCCGGTGCGCTCGCGAGCCGCAGGGCGAGCACGCCGCGGGAGAGCATCACGCGCGCGTCCATGTCGCCGCCGCGGGCCAGCGCCGCGTCCAGCGCGGCGCTGGCCTCGTTCCAGCGGCCCAGCCGCTCGAGCGCGTACGCGAGGTTGTGGAGCGGCGCGAAGCCCGCGTCGGGCGCCGCGGCGGCGGCCCCGAACGCGTCCACCGCCTCCTGCCACTGGCCCTGGCGCATGAGCACGAGCCCCACGTGAAAGCGCGCCGTCGCGTCGTCCGGACGCAGCTCGGCCACCCGGCGGAACTCGCGCATCGCCTCGTCGTACATCCCCGTCTTGTAGAACGCGACACCCAGGTTGCGGTGCTCCTCCACCCGCACCTCCGACACCTTGGGCAGCTCGCTCGCGCGCGTGCGACCCACGCGGTGCAGGAAGCCCGCCGTCACCAGCCCGTAGAGCGCCTTGCCCACGTCGAACTCCACGAGGCCCGACTCCTCCACCAGCGCGGACACGTCGCGGTGGCCGTCGATGAGCGGCAGCAGGAGCGCCTGCTCCGCGCTGAGATCGCCGTGGTCCGTCTCCTGATGCGCCGCGTCCACGGCGAAGATCAGGTCGAACGTGGGGATCTTCTTCTCGATCAGGCTCCACTCGTCCACCCGCCGGGCGCCTTCCAGCAGCAGCGACTCGGGGTTGATCGAGACGAGCAGGTCCTGCTCCTCCGGCCGCACGTCGGCCTCGAAGTTGAACGTGCCGTCGGACCAGGTGAACAGGTAGAACACCGCCTCCTCGATCTGCAGCCGGATCTGCCGATCCAGCTCCGCGCGCGCGATGAGCCCGCGCGTCACCAGGATCTCGCCCAGGCGGGTGTCGCGCTGCCGCTCCTGCGCGTCGATGGCCTCGTCGAGCTGGGCCTGGGTGAGCGCCCCGCTCTTCACCAGGATGTCGCCCAGGCGGTCGCGACGGTTGACGATCGCGGCGTAGGTGATGCGCCCGCGCTCGAAGTAGATGGAGCCGAAGTTGCTCTTGTGGCTCACGCTCAGGCATCCGTTCTTCTGGCCCATGGCGAGCAGCTGCAGCACGTCGGGCAGGCTGGCCTCGCGCAGCGATCCCTTGATGGCCATCAGCGCAGGTCCTCGATCGCGCGGCCACTGACGTCCGGCCAGTCCCACACGATCTTCTCGTCATCCAGGAAGAAGGCGTCCGACGCCGCCGCGAGGTGCGTGGGCGCCACGACGGGCACGGGCGCGTTCTCCTCGAGCGTCGCGCGCGCCAGCGAGAGCGCGATGGGCACGCCGCCCACCTCGGCCGCGGCCTGCAGCCGGTTGAAGGTGCCCTGCAGCTCGCGCACGCTCATCGCCGGCCGATCGGCCAGGTACGCGAGCAGGTCCTCGGCCACCGGCGAGGCGTGCATGGCCAGCATGCGCCGGTACAGCTCCTCGCGCAGGGCGCGGTCCGGCGCCTGCAGCGGCGCCACCAGCCCGCCCTCGAAGCGCGTGCGCAACCGGTCGGCCAGCGCCTCCAGCTCGCGCGGCGGCCGATCGCTGGCGAGCACGATCTGCCGCCCGCTGCCGGCCAGCGCGTTGAAGATGTGGAACAGCTCCTCCTGGGTGCGCTCCTTGTCCGCCACGAAGTGCACGTCGTCGATGAGCAGCGCGTCCACGCCGCGGTAGCGGGCGCGCCACGCCTCCACGCCACCCTGCTGCAGCGCGACGATGAGCTCGTCCACGAACGCCGGCGCGCTCACGCACGCCACCAGCCGCCCCATGCCGCCCCGCTGGAGCCCCACGCCGATGGCGTGCAGCAGGTGCGTCTTGCCCACGCCGCTCGGGCCGTGCACGAACAGCGGGTTGTAGCGCATGCCGGGATCGGCGATCACGGCGTCGGCGGCGCGTACCGCGAGCTGGTTGCAGCCGCTCACCACGTAGCGCTCGCGCGGGAAGTCCGCCGACGGGCGCGGCAGCGCCTTGCCG
>DATANT010000390.1:0-7149 GCA_036266115.1 Gemmatimonadaceae bacterium
TGCTTGGGCACGTTCACCACGTCCTTCCAACTGCGGTACGGCTCCGGGACGCCGTTGCGGTCCAGTACCTGGAACCGGAAGCCGTGCAGGTGGAAGGGATGGTCCATGCCCACGAGGTTCTCCACCTCCCAGATCTCGGTCGCTCCGAGCGGCGCGCGCACGTCCACGCGCGCGAGGTCCATGGATCTGCCGTTGATGAGGTGCTGGGTGAGCACCATCAGCCGGGTCGCGGTGGCGCGCCGCGTGTCGAGCGCGGGGACGGGGCGCAGCACCGCGGGAATCGCGATCGGCGTCACCGCGGGCTCGTTGGAGTACTGCACCGTCAGCAGATCGCGCGGCGTGTTCCAGTCGGTGGGCCGCGTCTGCGGGATGTAGCGATCGTACGGCAACGTCTGCAGCACGCTCCGGGAGCCCGGCGCCCCGGTGCCGCGCACCAGCAGCTCCGCGCGCTCGCCGACGCCGAGCACGATCTCGCGGACCACGATGGGGCGCTCGAACAGGCCGCCATCGCTCCCCACGTGGAGGAAGTCGTGCCCCTGGAGCGCCAGCCGGTACACGCGTGCGGCCGAGGCGTTGATCACCCGCCAGCGCTGCACCTCGCCGCTGCGGATGGTGAGCGTGGGCCTGACGGTGCCGTTGACGAGCAGCACGTCGCCCTCCCGCCCGTTCTCGGCGTCCATACGCGCGTGATCGGAGCGCGGATCCGCGAGGTCGATGGCGCCGTCGGCGCGGAAGCGGTTGTCCGACAGGACGAGCAGCTTCTCGGGCAGCGTCGGGGGCAGCGGGTCGTCGTCCGCGCGCACGATGATGGCCCCGTACAGCCCCATGGCGATCTGGTGGCCGGTGCGGTGGTGCGGATGCGGGTGGTACCAGTAGGTGCCGGCGGTGCCGGGGGGGACCGTGAAGACGTAGTCGTGCTGCCCGCCGGGCGCGACCGGATGGAACGGGCTGCCGTCGGACGTGAACGGCAGGTGCAGCCCGTGCCAGTGGATGCTGCTCGGCTCGGGCAGCCGGTTGCGGAAGTGCACGACCACCCGGTCGCCCTCGCGCAGCTCGATGGTCGGGCCCGGCACCTTACCGTCGTAGGCATACACGTCGGTGACGCCGCCGGGCCGCAGCGAGAGCCGGGTGGGCGCGGCGGTGAGCGTCAGCTCCACCGTTCGATGGGTCGCGGCGACGTTCGCGGCGATGGGCGGAGCCCGCACCGAAGCCGGCGGAGTCGCGGCAGCCAGCTCGGGAGCGTATCGGTCGGCCGGGATGGCGAGCACCCCGAGTGGCGCAAACCAGGCGAGCTTCGCCAGCAGCGAAGGCCTTCGGCTCATCGTTCTCGTCGGAAACGCGTCGCCTCGATTCACCGCATCGGCGTCGGCATCGGCGCGGGTCGAATCGGCTCGTGACAGTAACGCATGCGGGCGATTCGCGATCGAGGCGTGTGCCGCGCGGTCAGGGCGCGCCAGGCACACCGCCATGATGCGTGTCCATGCCTGCGGGCACAATACCCGGGATGCTGGGCCCCGTCGGTGGTTGGCGAGCGGCGCCGTGGACGCCAACTTGCGACGAGTGGCGGGAACCGCCATGGCCGGGCCTGGGTAGACGAGCTGGTCGGCCCTCCGTTCACCGCTCCCCGAGGAACCGCGTATGCGCGCCCACGCTCGGATGTGCCGCACCAGTCTGCTCGTGGCCGCGCTCCTCGCGCTGCCCACGCTCGCCAGCACGGCCCACGCGCAGCAGACGGGTGCGGTGAGGGGCGACGTGCGGGACCAGAGCGGCCTGGGCATCGTCAGCGCCGAGGTGCACGCGGCGGGCGGCGACGCGCACACGCAGAGCAACGAGCGTGGCGCGTTCGTGCTCACCGAGGTGGCGCCGGGGGAGCGCGCGCTCGTCGTGCGGCGGCTGGGCTTTCGCCCCGAGACCACCACGGTGCAGGTGACGGCGGGCGACACGGCGCAGGTGACCATCACGCTCCAGCGCAGCGCGCAGCAGCTGGCCGCCGTGGAGGTGCGCGGCGGACGCCGCGAGGCGCTCGACATCGGGCCGCTGGCCGGCTTCTACGAGCGCAGCGAGCGCGGGATGGGCCGCTACATCCTTCGCCCGGAGATCGACCGCCGCAACGCGTTCCGCACCTCGGACCTGCTGCGCAACATCCCCGGCGTACGCGTGGGACCGGCGGGCGGCGCCACGGGGGCGGTGCGCGTCCGCTCGGCGCGGTGCTACCCGGTGGTGTGGATGGACGGCGTGCGGCTCGGCGGCACGACGTCCATTCCGTTCGACTTCGACAACATCCCGCCCTCGGATCTGGAAGGCATCGAGATCTATGGGAGCGCCACCGTGCCGGCGGAGATGATGTCGCCGGATGCCTCGTCGTGCGGCACGGTGGGCGTCTGGACGCGGCGGGGGCCCGATGCGCGGACGTCGGATCGCAGCACCGAGGAAGTGGCGGCGGAGCTCGCGGCGGCGGTGGCGGCGCTCAAGGTGTATACGGCCGAGCAGGTGGACGTGCCGGCGCGCCCCGACGACGAGACGCCGATCCAGCCTGCCTATCCCGACTCGCTGGCCCGCGAGGGCGTGGGCGGCCGGGTGCTGGTGGAGTTCGTGGTGAGCGAGAAGGGACGCTCCGAGATGGCGACGTTTGGCGTGGTGACGGCGAACGACATGCGGCTGGTGCCGCTGGTGCGCGACGCGGTGGCCCGGGCGCGCTTCGTGGCCGCGCGCAAGGATGACAAGCCGGTGCGGCAGGTGATGCTGCTGCCGTTCTCGTTCGTGCTCACCGGCGCGCCGCCCGCGCGGGCGGCGCCCACCTCGCCGCCGCGCTGACTCGCGCACACGCGCCCGGCGCGCCGGGCGCGCCGGGCGCGTGTGCGCAGCCTCACCGCGCGGGTGTGGCGCGCGGCTCGCGCACCTCGCTCATGAGCGCCAGCTGATTGGCGTCCGGATCGCGGAAGAACGTCATCCACAGGTCGTGGTCCGGCAGGCGCGCGATGCAGTGCGGTGTGTCATGGAACGCCACGCCGCCCGCTTGCAGGCCCGTGTATGCGGCATGGATGTCGGCCACGCGAAAGTAGAGCACCGAGCTCGGGGCGGCGGCTGGAGCGCCCTCCGGTTCGCTGAGCATGAGTCGCACGCCCGCGCAGTCCAGGAACGCGAGCCCGGGCGGGGCCCGGAAGAGGAGCGGCAGGCCGAGCGTGTGCTGGTAGAAGGCGACCGCCCGGTCCAGGTTGGCCACGGTGAGGGCGATCTGGCCGATCTGCGAGAGGCCGGTGAAGGAACTCATCGTGGTCACCTGGGTGGCGGCGCCGCACTCGCGTGAGAGCGCTGCAGTGGTCCGGGTCCTGGAGGGGAGGGAATTCGGCGTCAACGATGGGCGGCCGGCTGGGCTGGAGCAATACCAATCGGAGGTCGGTGTCACAAACCGCCATCGGGTGACGTCTCCCGGCAGACGCATTCGCCGCCCCACCGCCCCCGCCGGAGGCTGTCATGACCGCCACGCTCCGTTCGCTGCTGATCCTTCCCGTCCTCCTCGCCCTGCCGGCTCCGCCGCCGGCCGGGGAGATCACCATCACCGGCCGGGTATCCGACGCGCAATCCGGACGCGGGCTGCCGCAGGCGCGCGTGCAGATCGTGGGCACCCCCGCGGGCGTGCCAGCGGGCACGTCGCTCGGCGCCACCACGGACGGCGACGGCCGCTACGTGCTGCGCGTGCCCGGCACGGTGCGGCGCGGCCAGTCGGCGCGGGTCGTGGCGCGCAAGATCGGCTTCGGGGCGGCGGAGCAGCGCGTGGGGCTCACCCGCGACTCGATCGTGCTGGACTTCGCGCTGCGCGCCGAGCAGATGCGGTTGAGCGAGGTCGTGGTCACCGCGGCGGCGTCCGCCTCCGCCGAGGAGCGGGATGGGGCGGCGCAGGCGAAGGCGGTGGGTGACGCCACCGCCCGGGAGCAGGCGCGGCGCAGCCAGGTGTCGGTCGCGCCGCCGCCAGCGGCCACGCTGGCCGGCATCAGCGGCATCCAGGGCCGTGTCGCCGCCGGCTACGCCGGACCCGGCGCGCCGTTGCCGGACTACCGCCGCCGCGGGGAGCCGCACAACACCGAGGGGTACGCGCCGGTGGACGAGCAGCCGTTCCTGTCCGTCTCGGCCAACCCGCTCTCCACCTTCGGCATCGACGTGGACCGCGCCTCGTACGGCAACGTGCGTCGCTTCATCACCGCCGGACAGCGGCCCCCCAAGGATGCGGTGCGCATCGAGGAGATGGTCAACTACTTCCCGTATGCGCTGCCCGCGCCGCGCGGCGAGCATCCGTTCTCGGTGACCACCGAGGCCGCGGCGGCGCCGTGGCAGCCCGCGCACCAGGTGGTGCGCATCGGGCTGCAGGGCCGGCGCATCGACCTGCGCACCGCGCCGGCCAACAACCTCGTGTTCCTGCTCGACGTCTCGGGCTCCATGCGATCGCCGGACAAGCTGCCGCTGGTGCAGGCGTCCATGCGGCTGCTGGTGAACGAGCTGCGTGAGCAGGACCGGGTGGCCATCGTGGTGTACGCGGGCGCGGCGGGGCTGGTGCTGCCGTCCACGCCGGGCAGCGACAAGGCGCGCATCCTGGCGGCCATCGACGCGCTCGAGGCGGGCGGCTCCACGGCGGGCGGCGCGGGCATCCAGCTGGCGTACGACGTGGCGCGCGAGCAGCACCTGCGCCACGGCAACAACCGCGTGGTGCTGGCCACGGACGGCGACTTCAACGTGGGCACGTCGAGCGACGCGGAGCTCGTGCGGCTCATCGAGCAGCGGCGCGAGCAGGGCACGTTCCTCACGGTGCTCGGCTTCGGCACGGGCAACCTGAAGGACTCCAAGCTGGAGCTGCTGGCCGACCGCGGCAACGGCAACTACGCGTACGTGGACGACCTGGCGGAGGCGCGCAAGGTGCTGGTCACGGAGATGGGCGGCACGCTGGTGACCATCGCCAAGGACGTGAAGCTGCAGGTGGAGTTCAACCCGGCGCGCGTGGCCGCGTACCGGCTCATCGGCTACGAGAACCGCGCGCTGCGCGCCGAGGACTTCGCCGACGACCGTAAGGACGCCGGCGAGCTGGGAGCCGGGCACGCCGTGACCGCGCTCTACGAGATCATCCCGGTGGGCGTCGCGAGCCCGGTGGAGGTGCGGGGAGTGGACGAGCTGCGCTACCAGCGTCCGGCGAACGACGCGAAGCGCGACGCGGGCGCGCGGCCGTCCGGTGAGCTGGGCTGGGTGAAGCTGCGCTACAAGACGCCCACCGGCAGCACCAGCCGGCTGCTGGAGCAGCCGATCGTGGCGGACAGGGGACGGCCGAGCGCGGACTTCGTGTTCGCCACGGCGGTGGCGGAGTTCGGGCTGCTGCTGCGCGAGTCCGAGTTCCGGGGGACGGCGAGCGTGGAGCGCGTGCTGGCCCGGGCGCGGTCCGCGAGCGGCGACGACGAGGGCGGGTACCGGCGGGAGTTCGTGGGGCTCGTGGAGCGGTACCGGGGGCTGGAGGTGGTGGTGGAGCGGTGAGGGCGAGTGCCGCCGATCCGCAGCCCACCAGCGCGCGGATCGGCGGCGTGCGGGGATTGGGGGAACTACCTTGGACGCGGACCGGCCTGCGGCCGGCGCGGACCCGTCGTCGGCTCCACGGGCGCCCGCAGGCCTCGGTAGCGCTCCGCGTGGCTCTCTTGGTGGGCGCTCCGTTCTCGGCTCACGGAGCACGCCGTCACCAAGCACTCACCCCATCAAAATCCCCTGCCGGGGCCAGTCGGCAGGGGCGGAGTTTGATGGTGGCTTCACAACCATGCACGCATGGGTGATCGCGAAAGTGCCGGCAGACGACCAGCACAGCGCGCCATGCCACAAACAGCTACGCAGGTGGTTCAGATGACGAGGAGGCTTGTTGCAGCGGCGGTGGCCTTGGTGCTTGTCCTCTCGAGCGAGGCCATGGCACAGTCCCCTGAGGATCGTGCGTCTGCCGCGCTGGCGGCGGTAGAGGCATTCCGTGTCCTCAAGCCGGGCGGCAGAGCGGTCATCGTGCCCAGTGCCGAGATAGACATTCTCCCGGCTGTGTGGGAGCGGCACGGCTTCCGCGTCGTGGCCCGCGACACGACGGCCCGGGCGGCCTTCCGGGTTCGGCGGGTCCTGATTGCCGGAGATACCGCCGCGGTAATTGTCGAGGCGGCGCTCCGCGACGCCTCGGGCCGCCAAGCGGAGTGGAGAGACTTCACGCTCGTACGCGACGGAGATGTCTGGGTCGTGTCGGACGTGAAGCTCATCCTGATCACTTGAGTGACCGTTTTACAACCGCTGTAGGTGGTTCCAATAGATGAGCGCACAGCCGAGATGTAGAAACGCCCGGTGCATCGCGACCAGTCGCTCGTAGCGAATCGCGAGGCGGCGATGACTGGCAAGCCAGGCGAACGTCCGCTGCACCAGCCAGCGGTGACGGCCCAGCCGCTGCGTGGAGTCGGTACCCCTCCTGGAGATCCGGTGCTTCACACGTCGCCGACGGCAAGCAACTCGGCAGCGCCGACCACGGGATGCCGCTCCGCAGCACGAAGAAGATGCCGGTGAGGACAGCGCGGTCATCTACCCACGGTCGCCCACCCTTCCTGTTGACTCGCCGCCTGGGCAGCAGCAGCGCCACATCGCCCACAAGTCGTCCGCTTAATACGGCGCACGGTGCGATCTGCGTCGCCGTTGCTGTTGCCGTTCAGTCGTTCCTTTCTGGACGACGGGGCCAGTCGATGCCCGCGGAGACCAGACGAGGCGAGGAGGGGTCCGCGCCGGCCGCAGGCCGGTCTGCGGCAAGGCAGTTCGGCGGTTCACGCTGATTCCGCCCCCTCACCCCGCCGATCCGCAGCCCGCCCAACACGTTGCCCCGCCCCCCGGCCTCCCCTAACTTCACCCCAGATCGCACGACGAGGACCTTCGGAAACCGGTGTGACTCCGGTGCGGCCCCGCCACTGTAAGAGGCTCCGCGCGCCTGCGGCACCACGCGCGGACCCACGTCCCCCATCACCACTGGCGCCACCGCGGCGCTGGGAAGGCGGGAGGGCGGCCTCGAGCCAGGAGACCGGTCCTCGTTGCGCCCGCATGCAACCCCTCGAGGGAGGGGCGCGGGGCCGCGCGTCGCCCTCGCACTCCCGCGTCGGTGGCGCA
>DATANT010000391.1:0-13000 GCA_036266115.1 Gemmatimonadaceae bacterium
CTCGGCGCGCCGCTCCTCCTGCCGCGCGCGCGCCTCGCGCTCCGCGAGCACCGCCGAGTCCACGGCCGCGAGCTGCGAGGCGAGGGCGCGCTCCGAGGCCGCGGGTACCGGCCGCGCCGTCGCCGCCGATCGCCAGGCGCGGACTCCGGCGCCGAGGACGGCGAGGCCAGCGAGAAAGCAGAGCGCGTGGCGTTCGGCGCGGGTCATGGGGGAGTGTCGGCACGAGGACCGCTACCGTGGGGCGGCGGGGCCCGAGGCGCGTCATCCGGGGAGTGCCGGATGGGGCGAACCGTCGCGTGCCGTCGCGTGCCGTCGCGCGCGGTCGGGGACCGGGATCGGGGCTCAGTCGCGGCCGGTGGTCAGGGGTCGGGGGGCCCCGCGTCCAGGGCGGTTCCCTTCACCCTGCGGCTCGGTCGCGCAGTCGTGCAGTCGTTGCGGCCCCTGCACGCATGCGCGGCGCAGGCAGTCCGGCTACGCCACGCCAGCCTGTTCGCGCGGCTACGGATTCGACTCGGTGACCAGCGCGGTCGCCACGTCACCGACCGTCTTCAACGACTCCGCCGATACCTTGTCGATCGTGTCCTCCGCCGTGTGATGCGCCGGGTACTCGAGATCGATCACGTCGATCACCCGCAGCCCCGCATCCAGCAGCGGCAGGTGATCGTCGGTGATCGCGCCCGCGGACCTCGGCACGAACACGTCGCCGCGCCCCATCGCCTGCGCCGTCTGCCACACGCGGGCCACCACTTCCGGCGCCCGGTCCAGCGAGTGCTGCTCCTGCATGATCCGCAGGTCCGCGTCACCGATCATGTCCCAGAGCACGCCGAACAGCGGCCGGTATGCCGGCGACGGCAGGTTCGCGGCGAAGTACCGCGAGCCGATCAGCACGTCCTGGTCCTTGCCCGGCGTGAAGTCCCCGTAGTCCTCGCCGTCCACGAAGAGCAGGTCCACCCCCACCGCCGGCGGCGTGGCGCGCAGCACGTCGGCCAGCGCCATGAGCAGCGCCACGCCCGAGGCGCCGTCGTTGGCGCCCATCACCGGCTGCTTGGCCCGCATCGGATCCGGATCGCGGTCGGCGACCGGCCGCGTATCCCAGTGCGCCAGGTAGAGCACCCGCTGCTCGGCATCGGGGCGGAAGCTGGCCACGATGTTGCGCATCGGGAGCGAGTCGCCGTCCACGGTGACGTGCGTCCACCGCTGCTCGTACACCGTGTCGGCGCGCGCGCGCATCTGGGCCGCGATCCAGTCGCCCGCGCGGCGGTGGCCCTCGGTGCCCGGCACGCGCGGCCCGAAGTCGAGCTGCGCGCGCACGTAGCCCAGCGCGGCCTCGCCGTCGAATGCCGTGCTCACCACGGCCGGCCGCTCGCTCACCCGCTCGCACGCGGCCAGCAGGGAAACGGCGGCGAGGGCGGCCAGCACCAGCGGCACGAAGCGGCGGCCCGGAGAGTGGTCACACGTCACGAGGAGGTATCAAAAGTCACGGAAGAGGGCGCACGAACGGGCCGTCCTGGGGTATCAGCGCGCCGAGACCTTGAATTCCGACCTCGGGCGGGTGGAATATACGAACGGGCGAGCGCCGTACAACCCGGTGAGATACAAGAGGTTCCGCCCTTCCCACTGTGGGTGTCCGTGAAGATCATCGATCGATACGTACTGAAGGAGCACGCCGGCCCGCTCGTCTTCGCCCTCACGGCGCTCACGTCGCTCCTGCTGCTGAACTACGTCGCCAAACAGTTCGGGAACCTCGTGGGCAAGGGGCTGGCCTGGACGGTGATCGGGGAGTTCTTCCTGCTCTCCATGCCGTTCGTGATCGCCATGACGCTGCCCATGTCGGTGCTCGTGGCGACGCTCTACGCCTTCAGCCGCCTGGCCGCCGAGGCCGAGATCACCGCGTTCAAGGCGAGCGGGGTGAGCATGCCGCGGCTGCTGGCGCCCGTGCTGGCCGCCGCGACGGTGCTCGCCTTCGTCATGGTGCTGTTCAACGACCAGGTGCTGCCGCGCACCAACCACCGCCTGAGCGCGCTGCAGATGGACATCGCGCGCAAGAAGCCCACGTTCCTGCTCAAGGACCAGGTCATCAACGAGGTGGTGGACGGCCGGCTGTATCTCCGCGCGGGCCACATCTATCAGGAGACGGGCACCATGCGCGAGGTCGTGATCTACGACCTCAGCAACCCCGAGCGCCGCCGGACGATCTACGCCGACAGCGGCCAGCTGGCGCAGAGCGAGCGCGACATGGTCATGACGCTCCACGACGGCTACATGCAGGAGGTGTCGCGCGCCGCGCCGGCCCAGCTCCAGCGGGTGTTCTTCAACACCGACCGGATCATCGTCCGCGACGTGGGCAACTCGCTCGAGCGGTCCGGCGACAACACGCTCAAGACCGACCGCGAGATGGACGTGTGCGAGATGCAGGAGGCTCGCAACGCCGCGGTGCGCGACTTCAGCCGCTCGCAGCGCCGCCTGCAGCGCCTGGCGACGGCGGCCAAGCGGGTGGGCGACACCACCAAGGTGGAGGTGCCGGACCGCCGCGTCGGCGGGTCTGGTGGCATTGGCGGCGCCTACTGCACCGCGCAGAACTGGGTGCTCGCGCAGGTGGTCCGCCTGCGTTCTGGCCCCGACTCCGCCGCGGCGCCGGCCGACTCGAGCGTGCTCGCCATGGCCGGCCCGACAACGCCGGACGCGGAGAATGGCGAGGCCGCATCGGCGGCGCTGGCCATGCCGGCCGCGCAGGACGGCGGCCAGGCGCCCGGTGCCGCGGTGAAGCCCATCACGCGCCGCCTCCCGCGCTCGGCCATGCAGGACGTGCCCGATTCGATGGTCGAGGCCGCGGAGGACACGGTGGTGACGCTGGCGCCCTCCGCCGGGGGGCTCGAAGCGCAGGTGGACGGTGCGCGGATGGAGCTGGAGCGCAGCCGGCAGATCATGGACGCCTACCAGGTGGAGATCCACAAGAAGTTCACGCTCGCCATGGCGATCGTGGTGTTCGTGCTGCTCGGCGCCCCCATCGCGCTGCGCTTTCCGCGCGGCGGCGTGGGGCTGGTGATCGGCGTGAGCCTCGTGGTGTTCGCCTTCTACTACATCTGCCTCATCGCCGGCGAGACCATGGCCGACGGGGGCTACGTGCCACCCGTGATCGCCATGTGGGCCCCCAACATCATCTTCGCCGCGGTGGGGCTGGCGCTGCTGGCGCGCATGGGACGCGAGGCCGGCTCCGCGCGCGGCGGCGATCTCGGGGATCTGCGCGAGACGCTGCGGCAGTGGGGCGCCAAGCTGGCGCGCGCCTTCGGGGCGCGCGCCGAGCGGCGGCGGAGAATCGCATGAGGGAGGCCCGCTGATGCGACTGAGGCCACAGCCGCTCGACCACTACGTCTTCTGGGAGTGGTTCCGGATCTTCGTGGTGACGGCACTCGGATTCCCGGTGCTCGTGATCCTGATCGACATCACCGACAACCTGGACAAGTACCTGGCCAGCGGGCTGTCGCGGTCGGCGATCGCCGAGAGCTACATCTACTGGATCCCGGAAACGATGTTTCTGATCCTGCCGGCCGCGGTGCTGTTCGCCACCGTGTTCGCCGTGGGATCGTTCACGCGCCACCACGAGATCACCGCGGCCAAGGCCTCGGGCATCAGCTTCTATCGGCTGCTCGCCCCCATCTTCGCGGGCGCGGTGTTCGCCGCGGTGGCCGGGCTGGTGGTGGGCGAGCTCTCGCCGGCGGCCAGCAGCCGGCGGAGCGAGCTGCTGGGCCAGCGGTTCAAGCCGGGCCAGGCCCGCTACAACTTCGCCTTCGCCGCCGACGAGGGGCGCGTCTACAAGGTGAGCGCGCTGGATGCCGAGCGGCAGTCGCTGGACGGCATCGAGATCGAGCGGAAGGGGAACGGTCCCGCGTATCCCACCACCATCCTCGTCGCGCAGCGCGGGCGGTATTCGCCGGACAGCGGCTGGACGCTCTCGAGCGGCGGGCTGCACGTGGTGTCGGACTCGGGCGCGGAGGTGGTGGTGCAGTTCGAGACCGCCGTGGACCGGCAGCTGACCGAGGAGCCGCTGGACATGATGGAGACGCCGCGCGAGCCGCAGGACATGGGCTACGAGCAGCTCGGCCGCTACATCGCGGCGCTCGAGCGCTCCGGCCTGGACGCCAACACGCTGCGGGTGGAGCGGGCGCTCAAGATCGCCATTCCGATCACGTCCATCATCATCTGCCTGTTCGGAGCGCCGCTGGCCACCAGCACGCAGCGCGGCGGCGCCGCCTACGGAGTGGGCGTGAGCCTCGCGTCCACCGTCGTCTTCCTGATGCTCATCCAACTGACCAAGGCCGTGGGCGGATCCGGCAACGTGATTCCCGAGCTCGCGGCCTGGATCCCGAGCATGCTCTTCGGCGCGCTCGGCGTGTGGCTGATGATGCGCGTGCGCACGTGACCGCGCGCAGCCTGCCCGACGAGCGTCGGCCCACCGAGACGTTCCCCATCCCGGCGCGCGGCCTGATCCGCACCGCGCGCGGCTTCCGCCGGACGGTGCTCGGCCTGCTGAGCGAGCTGGGACGGAGGGTGTACTACGCGATCGCGCTGGGACGCGCGCTGGGCGAGCCGCGGACGTGGGGCGGCGAGACCGTGCGGCAGATGTACTACATGGGCGTGGGCTCGCTGCCGCTGGTGGTCATCGTGGCCGGCTTCCTGGGCGCGGTGACCGCGTTCCAGACGTTCTACCAGCTCTTCGGCGGCGTGCAGAACTCCGTGGTGGGGCTCATCTCGCGCCAGAGCATCGTGCTCGAGCTCGGGCCGCTGCTCACCGGCCTCACGCTCACGGGCCGCGTGGGCGCGCGCATGACGGCCGAGATCGGGACCATGCGCGTCACCGAGCAGATCGACGCGCTCGAGACGCTGGCCTACGACCCGGTGGCGTTCCTGGGCCTGCCGCGCGTGCTCGCCGCCCTCGTCATGCTGCCCGTGCTCACGATGATCGCCGACGTGGTGGCCATCCTGAGCGCGTGGGCCACGCTCGTGCTGGCCACCGACGTGACGAGCTCCGAGTTCGTCGACGGCCTGCGGCTCGCCTTCACCCCGTTCCAGGTGGTGTACAGCATGATCAAGGCGCTGTGCTACGGCGCCGCGATCTCCTTCGTGTGCTCGTTCGAGGGCTACACCACCACGGCCGGCGCCGAGGGCGTGGGCCGCGCCACCGCGAAGGCGGTGGTCATCGCGTCGGTGGCCATCCTCGTGCTCGACGCCGTCGTCGCCGCCATCTTCGCCCCGCTCATCCAGGCCTGACGGACCCTCATGAATCGCAACCGCAATAGCCACAACCGCGCATGAAACGCAGACACGAAGTGCTCGTCGGTCTCCTCGTCCTCGTCGCCGCCGTGGTGGGTGTGGTCGGCACCATCTGGGTGGCGCGCGGCGGGCTGAAGACCGGCTACTCGCTCTACGCGCGCTTCCCGTGGGGGGCGGGGCTCAAGAAGGGGCAGCCGGTGATGCTGGCGGGCGTGCAGGTGGGCTACCTCAAGGACGTCACGCTCGACCCCAACGGCACGGTGCTGGCCGAGATGGCCATCGAGGAGGAGTTCGGCGTGCCGGTGCGCTCCACGGCCACCGTGGTGCCGGTGGGCATCTTCGGCGACCAGTCCATCGCGCTCACGCCGGAGGCGCCGAGCACGACGTACCTGCCGGCGGGCGACACGCTGCCGGTGGGGCGCGGCGCGCCGGGCACCGCGGAGCTGCTGGCGCGCATGGACACCATCGGCCGCACGGTGCAGCAGATCACCGACGCCTTCCAGGTGCAGCTGGTGGAGGACGGTGGCATCGCCGACCTGCGCAAGACGCTGGCGGCCACCAACCAGCTCGTGCTCCAGCTCAACTCCGTGGCCGCCGAGCAGTCGCGGAACCTGACGGCCACCATGTCGTCGCTGCAGCGCAGCGCGAGCGCGCTGGACTCGGCGGTGATCGACAGCACCATGCGGAACCTGCGGGCCACGAGCGCCAACGCCGAGCGGCTCACCGCCGACCTGTCGCTCACCACCCAGCGGCTGAACGCCGTGATGACCAAGGTGGACTCGGGTGGCGGCACCGCCGCGCGACTGCTGAACGATCCCGGACTCTACGACGACCTGCGGGGTCTGGTGACGCGCCTCGACTCGCTGAGCGCCGATCTGCAGAAGAATCCCAGGAAGTACATCAATCTGCGGATATTCTGAGCGCTGGCGGCTGCCGGCGCCGCGGGTGGGCCCCACCAATCAGAGAGATGTGGAACCGTGCACGAAGAGGGGCCGGGCTCACCGTGAGCCCGGCCCCTCTTCCCTACGCGCCGCGAGCGGCGCGGGCGATCAGAAGCTGTAGCGCAGCGACAGCTGCATCTGGTAGTTCGACGCCAGGCGGTCGGCGTTGAACAGCGTCTGGTTCGGGTCGAACGTGAACTCCGGCCGGCCGCCCTGCGGCAGCGTGCCGCCGACCAGCGTGTTGTTGGACGACAGCAGGCGCACCGGCGTCGCGCCGGCCTGCGACACCTGCCCCCACTCCTTGTTCAGCAGGTTGCCGAAGTTGATCACGTCGAGCGCGATCGACACCTGCTGCCCGCGGATCGTCGGCAGCGACTGCCGCAGCGACAGGTCGAGGCGGCTCGTGAACGGCTCCTGGCAGGCGTTCCGCGGCAGGATTCGCCCGCGGTTGGACCGCAGGCACTCGCTGCCCTGGATGAACCGCTCGAATGCGTCCTGCTGCTCGGCCACCGTCACGCTGCCGTTGGCCTTGAACAGGATCTCGTTCGCATCCCGCACGTCGCGCGGCACGTACACCGGATCGTTCTGGTCGAAGCCGTCGCCGTTCAGGTCCGCCTGCGCCACGTAGTCGTACCGCGCGCCCGACTCCCCGACGTAGATGAGGCTCACGTCCGTCTTGGTGGGGAACGAGTACGTGCCGCTGGCCACGATGCGGTGCGGCTGGTCGAAGCGCGACGGCGTGAGATCGAGCGAGGAGTGCGCGCCCGACATCGTGCGGCCGTACCGGTACTGCGAGCCGGCGGTGCTGGACGTGAGGCTCTGCACGTCGTACGCGCGGGTGTACGTGTAGAACATCGAGCCCTCCCAGCGGTCCACGAACCGGCGCGTGAGGCCGCCGGTGAAGCTGTACGAGTAGTCCTTGCTGTGGTTCTTCACGTCCAGCGCCACCGTGCGCAGGGGGCTCTCCGTCCGCGTGGTCGGCCGGTTGGGCTGATCACCGTACACCGTGCGGCCGTTGGCGCCGGTGCCGATTCCCTCCTGGCTGGAGAGCGCGATGTTCTCGTAGAACAGGCTGTTGATGCCGCGCGTGTACATCGCCTCCACCGTGGCCACGATGTCGTAGCCGATGTCACGGTCGTAGCCGAGCGTGGCGCGCAGGTTCTGCGGGAACTTCATGTCCTTGGACGCCAGGTTGATCTCGCCGCCCGCCGCCGCCGTCTTGCCACCCAGGCACTGCGTGGGAGGCGCGCTCACGTTGGCCGAATTGAATACCGGCACGCCGTCGGCGGTATTGCAGGTGAGCTGCGCGTAGCCCGAGACACCGGAGTTCTGGAACGCGTTGGACATCCACACGAAGGCCGGCCGGCCCGTGAAGATGCCCACGCCGCCGCGCACCTGGTTCTTCTGGTCGCCCGTCACGTCCCAGTTCACGCCGAGGCGCGGCGACCACTGCAGGTTGCCGCTCGGGATGTCGGCGGTGTTGCGGCCGAACTCCGCCTGGATGGCGGGGTTCGTGGTGGGCTTGTCCAGGAAGGTGGGGATGTCCGCCCGCAGGCCGAGGCTCACGCGCACCCGGTCGCTCGCCGTCCACTCGTCCTGCACGTAGGCGGAGTACTGCATGGAGCTGAAGCCCACCGAGCCGTCGCCCTCGAGCGGCACGCCGATCGCGTAGCTGGTGGGAAGGCCGGTCTCGAGCTGGGCCAGCCCGCTGGAGAACTGCCACCGGCCCGCCCGCTGCTGGCCGAACAGGTTGCGGGCCTTGTAGAACTGGTTCTGCGTGCCCACCGTGAGCCGGTGCGCGTCGTTGAGCTGGAACGTGAAGTTGTCCGTGAGCTCGAAGATGTCCTGATCCAGCTCGTTGGCCTGCGACGAGCGCTCGGTGCCGGCCACGAACTGCGCCACGTTGGCCTCGGTGACCTCCACCTGCGGCTGGAGCGCGCCGGGGAAGGCGCGGCGGTCGCGGATGGTGGTGTAGCCGATGATCGCCTCGTTGAACATCCCGTTCGCGAAGTTCGTGCGCACCTGCGCGACGGTGGCGTTCTTGCTCGACGTGAAGACGTAGCCGTTGTTGCTCAGCGGGAACGACGGCGCCGAGCCCGACGAGCCGCGGCTGAACACGTCGTCCTCGGCCCTGCCGTAGTTGTGGCGCAGCACGAGCTGCGTGGCGCCCAGGTTGATGTCGAGGCGCCCGAACACGTTGGCGAGCGGGTTCTCGTTCGTCACCGCGCCCGCGGTGCCGAGATCGCTCATCCCGCGGTCCTCGAGCGCCGAGACGAAGCGGTCCACGTGCGCCTGCGTCACCGTGTTGCTGGCCCGCCCGTCACCGAGGAAGGCGCCCGACGCCGGCGACTTGCGCGACTGGAACTCGGGGTTCACGAAGAACAGCACCCTGTCCTTCACGATCGGCCCGCCCAGCGAGAAGCCGTACTGGTACTGCTCGAACTCGGGGATGTACGGCTGGGTGCGCGCGAAGCTCTCGTTGCGCCCCACACCGTAGGCGGAGCCCGTGAACTCGTTCGTGCCGCTCTTGGTCACCGCGTTGATCAGCACGCCCGAGAAGTTCCCCTGGCGCACGTCGAACGGGGAGAGCAGCACCTGGTACTCCTTCACCGACTCGATGCCGATGGACTTGCCCTTCGCCTGCCCGCCCGGCTGGCCCGTGGAGCCGAGGCCGAAGAGGTCGGACTCGGTGGCGCCGTCGATCTGGATGCTGTTGTAGCGGTTGTTCGTGCCGCCGCCGGAGAGGCCCGGGCCGCTGTTGGAGACCTGCGGCGTGAGGCGCGCGAAGTCCGTGAAGTTGCGGTCGAGCGTGGGCAGGCGGCGGAGCGCGCTGTCGGTGATCGTCGTGGAGACTCCGGTGCGCGACGGCGAGATGAGCGCCCCCGCGACATTGGTCCCCTCGACCGTCACCGCCGAGAGCTGCGCGGCCTGCTGCTGCAGCTCCATGTCCACCTGGGTGGTCTGGCTGAGCGTCACGCGGATCGCCTCGCGCGTGGCGGCCGCGAAGCCGATGCGCCGCGCGGTCACGTCGTAGCTGCCCACCTCGAGCCCGAGCACCGCGAACCGGCCGCTCGCGTTCGTCTGCGCGCCCCGGCTGAACCCGGTGGCGCGGTTCCGTACCTGCACCTGCACCTCGGCCACCGGGGCACCGTTCGCGTCCGTCACCCGGCCGCCGATGGCGCCGGTCGTCACGCCCTGCGCGGCCATGGGCGCGGGCACGAGGGTCGCGAGCATCCCCAGCCCCGTAGCGGCGCGAAGAAGCCAACGTCGTAGTTGCATGATCAGTATGCCTTGAGGGAAGAACGTAGGGAGATCGTGCTGGAAGAGGGACCATCCTGCCCGGGTCGCCGAACCGGTCCCGGGCGTGTAAGCAAGCTACGAGCCCAGATGCAAGGACGACAACATCGACCTGTCACCAGGTTGTAAAGGCGGCCGTCACACTCGAGCCCGCCATCCACCGGCCGGCACGACGAAGCGGGGGGCGTCGCTCGGCGACGCCCCCCGCTCCCACCCCCTGCTCCGGCCAGCGCTCGGCTACGGCGCCGTCTGGCGCGCTCGCCGGCCCACCGTCAGATAGTAGACCGGGATTCCGGCCAGGACCGCCCCCAGAACCCCCACCGTCGCCCAGCGGCTGGACGGATCCACCAGGGCGTTGACCAGCAGGGAGGCCGTGGACAGCACGAAGATCGCCGGCACCACCGGGTAGCCCGGCACCCGGAAGCTCGGCCGGTAGTCCGGGCGGCGCCGGAGGGTGAACACCGCGGCCACGCCCAGGGCGTAGAACGGGACGATGGCCGTGACGAAGGCGTCGGCCAGCTGCTCGAAGCTCCGCAGGAGCACGAAGGCCACCCCCAGCGCGGCCGCCAGCCCGATGGCCACGTACGGCGTCTTGTAGCGCGGGTGCACGGCGGCCACGGAGCGGAAGAACAGCCCGTCGTCGGCCATCGCGAAGAAGATGCGCGGCGCCGTGAGCAGGGAACCGTTCAGCGTGCCGAAGGTCGAGACCATCACCGTCACCGCCACGAACACCACCCCGGCCGTGCCGATGAGCCGCTCGGCCACGTCGGCGGCCACCAGGCGCGAGGTGGCGATCTGCTCCACCGGGAGCACGGCGAGGTAGGCCACGTTGGCCAGCAGGTAGATCGCCAGCACGAGCAGCGAGCCGGTGATGAGCGCCCGCGGCAGGTTGCGCTCGGGGTTCTTCACCTCGCCGCCGATGAAGGAGAGGTCCGCCCACCCGTCGAACGCCCAGAGCACCGAGACCAGCGCCAGCCCGAACGGCGCGATCAGGGACATGGGAGTGATCCCGCTGGGCAGCGGGGTGGCGAAGTGCTCCCCACCGGTGGCCGGCAGCCCGAGCGCGAAGGCCACCACCACGATGAACACCAGGCCGCCGTACTTGGCGATCACGGTGACGTTCTGGATCATCGAGCCCCAGCGGATGCCCCGGATGTTGAGCATCGCGTTGAGCACGATGGCGCCGGCCGCCGTGTAGCGCGCCCAGCTGGCGTAGGGCTCCAGCGTGGAGTCGAAGCCCAGCACGCGAATGAAGTACTCGGCAAAGGTCACCGAGATGGCGCCCAGCGCGGCCGCGCGGATGATCACCAGCTCCGCCCAGCCGAACAGGAACGCCGGCAGCCGTCCCCATCCCTCACGCAGGTAGACGTAGACGCCACCGGTTCGGGGCAGGGCGCTCGCCAGCTCGGCCAGGGTGAGCGCGCCGCAGAGCGCGAACAGCCCGCCCACCACCCACACGGCGAGCATGGCCACGGGGCTCGGCAGTTTCTCGGCGATGCCGGCCGGCGAGCGGAAGATCCCGGAGCCGATGACGGACCCGATGACCACCGCGATGGCGCTCCAGAGACCGAGGCTGCGCGGCAGGGTGTCCGCCGGCGGTGCGCTGGCTGGAGCGGTGTGCGTGACGGGAGCTGGATTCATGGGGGAGTATGGTACCGTACGGTACGACCCCAGGCGAGGGCCGTCGGGAGAACGCGGGACAGCGGCGGCGGGGCGCGTCGGGTTGATTTGGGGAGTCCGACGGTCGAGATTTCTTCCTGCTGTACGTGCGTGGTGCGCTGGACGTTAGCGACCGCCGTGCAGCCGCCGCGCACAGGTGGGCCGCATGGTCGCGCTCCCGCCCCGCGTCGGACCCTCTCGAGCCGTCTCATGACTTCGACTGTCGCCGGCGCGGTCTTCTGGATCGCCGCCGCTCTCTGTCTCGTGGCGCAGGCCGCCATCCTGCGCGCCATGTTCGGCGCGCCCCACCCCGCGGCCTCGGAGCCCGGCGCCTCCGTCGAAGTGCCCACGGCCAACCGCGCCATGGAGCTGGTGTGGGCCGTGGTGCCGGCCGTGGTGCTCGCCCTGGTGCTCTGGCTCAGCTGGCAGGCCATCCACGCGCCCACCGTGATGCGGTGGGACGGCACCACCCCGCCCGCCACCGCTCCGGCGCCGGTGCCGGCGGGAGCGATCTCGTGACCGGGGTGGCGGTGACCGATACGGCGAGCACGCCGCTCACCCGCGACCTGGTGGCGCTCACCAAGCCCCGCATCATCTCGCTGCTCCTCGTCACCACCGTGGCGCCCATGTACGTGGCCGGCAGCCCGAGCATCTGGCTGGTGCTCGTGGTGACGCTGGCCGGCTATCTCATGGCGGGCGGGGCGAACGCGGTGAACATGTACCTGGACCAGGACATCGATCACCGCATGGCGCGCACGCGACTGCGCCCCATCCCGAGCGGGCGGATGGCGGCGCCCGCGGTGCTCGCCTTCGGCGTGGCGCTCGCCAGCGCGGCCACCTTCCTGTTCGCGGCGTTCGTCAACGTGATCGCGGCGGCGCTCGCGCTGGCCGGCTTCTACTTCTACGTCTTCCTGTACACGCGCTGGCTCAAGCGCTCGTCGCCGCAGAACATCGTCATCGGCGGCGCGGCCGGCGCCTTCCCGCCCCTCGTGGGCTGGGCGGCGGTCACGGGGCGCGTGGACCTCACCGGCATCTTCCTCTTCCTCATCGTCTTCTACTGGACGCCGCCGCACTTCTGGGCACTCGCGCTGCTCAAGCAGCACGACTACGGGCGCGCCGGCGTGCCCATGGCACCGCTGGTATGGGGTGAGCGCGAGACCATGCGGCAGATGCTCTGGTACACGTTCATCCTGCTGGCCCTCACGGTGCTGCCGGTGACGTTCGGCGCCTTCGGCGCGGTGTACCTGGTGAGCGCCCTGGCGCTGGGCGGCGTGCTGCTCTGGGGGGTGGTGCGCGTGATGCGCACCGCGCAGTGGACGGGGCCGGCCTGGTGGGTGTACAAGTACTCGCTGCTCTACCTCGCGCTGCTCTTCGTGGCGATGGTGGTGGACCGCCGCCTGGGTGTCTGAGCATGCCCACGGGTGAGGCGCTCGCCGTGCTGGTGGGTGCCGGCGACGGCGAGCCCGAGCGGCTGCTTCGCATCAGCCGTCCCATCGACGGCCAGGTCGACGTGCTGGAGTGGTCCGGCGCCGACTGGACCAGCCCCGCCCAGCAGCGCCGGGAGTTCGCCACCGAGCTCCTCGCGGAGCTCGAGCGCGCCGCCGACCAGCGCCGCCGCATGACGGAGAGCATCTACCGGCTGCGGCTCTGGCTCGAGGGGCAGGGCTGAAGCCAGCAGCCTGGAGCCGGAGAGCAGGAGCCCGAGGAACGGCGGTGAGCGGGGGCCTGGGGGCAGGGGAAGCACTGTGGAGGCACGGAAGCGCAGGTGACGCCGCCCAATCGTGTCATCCCGTAGGAGCCGCGCCTTTGGCGGGGCGAGTGTCGAGGGCCGG